>JBAUGH010000152.1:0-1618 GCA_049679565.1 Acidobacteriaceae bacterium | reverse complement strand
AAGTCTGGAGCCACATCGCCGTGGGTAAGATTTTCGACTTAACCGGCCAGCGCGATCGCGCCATTCAGGAGTATCGCGAGGCCATCCAGACCAACGACAATACCGCCGGCGCGCTCAACGAAGCCCGCCACTGGATCCAGACGCCCTACAAACGGCCGGAGGGCCAGTAAGAAAGGGCCGCCAGGTCAGGCGGCCTTCCGCCTCCTGAATTGCGCAAGGTCAGAGCCCCTTGTAACTTCCTCCGTCCACCAGCAGCGTCTGCCCGGTGATGCTTGCTGCCGGCTCCGACGCCAGCCACACGATCGCTGCCGCTACCTCTTCCGGCGTGGCCATCCGCCCGATCGGGATCTCCCGCTCCAGCTCGCTCTGCACCTGCTCGATCGTAATCCCCCGGTTCTTCGCCCGCGTCTCCAGCAGGCTCTTCGAGCGGTCCGTCGCCGTGAATCCCGGCCCCACGTTGTTCACCGTGATGCCGTCCCGCCCAAACTGCCCGGCGAGGGACCGCACCAGCCCCATGATTCCCGCGCGGATCGTGTTCGACAGCACCAGCTCCGGCACCGGCTGCTTCACGGTATAAGACGTGAGCGTCACGATCCGGCCCCACTTCTGCTGCTGCATGTGCGGCACCACCGCCTGGCAAAAGACGATCGCGCTGCGCAGATTCAGCAGCCACGCCCGCTCCCACTCCGCCATGGTCGTGTCCAGGAAGGGCTTGGCCGGCGGTCCCCCGGCGTTGGGCACGCAAACGTCCACCCGCCCGAACTTGCCATGCACCGCCGCCACGAACGCGCGCACCTCGGCTTCATCGGCCACATCCAGCGCCTGGGTTATCGTCTCCACGCCGAACCGCTGCCGCGCCTCCGCTGCCGCTTCGTCCAGCTTCTCCTGCCGCCGCGCGCACAGCGCCACATGCGCTCCTTCTGCCGCAAACGCCAGCGCCGTGGCTCGCCCAATTCCGGCGCTCGACCCGGCTATGATGGCTACCCGGCCTTTCAGTCCTGTGTCCATGCGACCTATGATAATCGGGTGACTCGGCCCCGAACTGCTGAAGGAGACCCTTTGTCCGATAAAACCACCGTCCAGCACGCGAGCTTCAATACCATGCCCGTCGAAGCTCTCAATCCCCTCATCGATCGCCAGATGGTCTACGGCGAGCAGTCCATGCTGGCGCGCATTATCCTGCGCAAAGGGGCCGTCGTCCCCCGCCACAGCCACGCGAATGAGCAGATCACTTATATCCTCGAAGGCGCTCTGCGCTTCACTCTCGACGACCGTCGGGTCCTCACCGTTCGCGCCGGGGAAACCCTGGTCATTCCCTCCAATGTGCCCCACCAGGCCGAGGCCATCGAAGATACCGTCGATCTCGATGTCTTTTGTCCGCCGCGCGCCGACTGGATCGACAAAACCGACGCCTATCTGCGCAGGTAGAACTTATGCGTCCGGAGTCATTACCGGCGGCGTCGCCAGCTTGCACCGGTTGCGCCCGCCGGCTTTCGCCCCGTACAGCGCAATATCCACTTCGCGCAGAACTTCCTTCGCTGCCGGATAACCCCACTCCCGCGCCGGCAGCACCCCAATGCTGATCGTCAGGGGCACCGGCCCGCGCGTGGTTGTCACC
>JBAUGH010000151.1:0-4017 GCA_049679565.1 Acidobacteriaceae bacterium | reverse complement strand
ACATGATATTTCGCGCGAAAATCCAGGTATGGCTGGATCACGCTCGTGTCCGTCGTCGGCGTCCAGTATTTGTGCAGCGTGTACATCAGGTTCCTGTCGAACGGCGGCCCGAACACGCTGAAGTTCGTATCCCACTGCGCTCCGCCCGCGATGAGCACGTGGTTCTTATCCACCGCGCGAATCCCCGCCGCCACCTTCTTGTAGACCGGCTCCAGCTCCGGGTTCAGCTTCTCCAGCGCCGGCCAGTTCGGGATCGGCTCGTTCAGCATGTCGTAACCCAGCACCGTGGGATTCTCCCGGTAGCGCCTCGCGATCCGCTGCCACGTCGCCACCAGCGTCGCCTGCGCCTCCGGGCTTCCATACAGCCACGGATAGCCCCAGCTGTCGTCGATATTCGCTCCTGTCTGCCCGCCCGGCGCGCAGTGCATGTCGAGGATCACGTAGATCCCGTCCTTCTGCGCCCACTTCACCAGCTGATCCAGCAGCCGGAACCCCTCCCCGTCGTCGCTCTGGAAGAACTTCCAGTGCAGCGGCACCCGCACGGAATTGAATCCCATCTGATGAATGCGATCGATATCGGCTTCGGTGATGTAGCTCGCCCGCCACTCGCGCCAGAACGCCTCCGCCTTCGCCGGCCCCAGCAGCTCGTTGGTCAGGTCCTCGATCTCGCGCGGCGCCTGCGGCCCGCCGTCGAAGTGGAACATGTAGCCTTCCACCTCGAACCAGTTCCCCAGGTTGATGCCCCGCAGCAGCAGTGGCCGCCCGCTGCCGTCCACCAGTTGCTCGCCCTGGGTGTGTACGAATCCATGCGCCACCGCCTGTGCCTGCAATCCCACAGCTCCCAGCGCCAGCACCGCGGCGAAGACAAACGCTTTGCCTATACGTAAGTTCTTCACGCCGCTACCCTACTCCCCTCCCCCCGGCAGGGGCAAGCGTGTTCCCCGCCCGGCTCCGCGGCGCCATCCTCCGCCAAATGTATTCGCGATTCCTGAACAACCCTGCCAGCCTCCCGGAGTTCCTATCCACTGGGCAGCTGCGCCCTCGCAATCGCCTCGAGGCCCGGCCGGGCGCGTCGCCTCCAGTTTCCGGGCAGTTCATCTCAAGCAGGGAAGGATCCATCCGCATGAAACGCTCCATTGCCCTACTCACCGCCGGCATGTTCGCTGCCGCTGTCTGTATCCCGGCGCTCGCGCAGGACCGCGCCGATAACGAACTCAACCAGGCCACTCAGATCATGCACGACCTTACCGGCCCGCAGTCCAATGCCGGCATCCCCGACTCCGTCCTGCGCAACGCAAAATGCGTCGCCGTGATTCCAAAGATGATCAAGGCGGGCTTTGTCGTCGGCGGCCAGCATGGCGCAGGCGTCGCGACCTGCCGCCTGTCCGACGGCCGCTGGAGCGCTCCCGCTCCCTTCGACCTCACCGGCGCCAGCTTCGGCCTCCAGATCGGGGGCGAAGTCGAAGGCTACGTCATGATGATCATGAACCATGAAGGCATGGCCGCTCTGGACTCCGGCCACTTTAAGGTCGGCGCCGGGCTCAATGCCGCCGCTGGTCCTGTGGGCCGCGATGCCTCCGCCGATGCGGGCAACAACGCCGCCATCCTCGTCTATGCCAAAGCCAAAGGCATTTACGGCGGCGCCACCCTCAACGGAGCCGAACTGAACCAGGACCACGGCGAGACTCGCCAGCTCTACGGCCAGGAGATTTCCTTCCAGAACATCCTCGAAGGCCATGCCCATGCGCCGGACAACAGCGCAGCCCACGCCTTCGTCGAGACCATCAACCACGACGTCAACCGCGCGGCTCGCTAACCCGCGCCAACAGGAAGCCCATGCCGGCCTCCCCTCCGGAGACGGCATGGGCTTTTTTGTGGGTGCCGCTGCTGCGATCGCAAAGCGCGCCCAATCTGAACCTCCTGTAATCTCGCCGCGGTACCCTGTTGCCTGTATTTACGGAGGATGATCGTGCGTTCCCACTCTCTCTGCTCCCTGGCTCTCGCCTTCGCATCGCTGGCCTGTGCGCTGCCGATGGCCGCGCAATCGCAGTGGCAGGTCACGAAAATATTCCATCCCGGGGGCGAAGGCGGCTGGGATTACGTCACCGTCGACCCGCCCAACCACCGCCTCTTCGTCACCCGCGCCACCCACACCCAGGCGATCGACACCAACACCGGCACGGTCCTCGCCGACATTCCCGGCCAGATCCGCTCTCACGGCGTGGCTCTCGTGCCGCAACTGAACCGCGGCTTCATCACCGACGGCGGCGGGAAAGGCGCCATCCTCGTCTTTGACCTGAAGACCTATGCCGTTCTCGGCAGCATCCCCACCATGCCCGACTCCGACGGCATCGTCTACGACCGCACTGCGGATCGGGTCCTCGCCGTTTCCGGGGACGGCAACGCGCTGATGGTTTTCAATCCGGACATCGATCCGAAGACGGGCCACGTCGAGACCATCGCCCTCGGCGGCGCGCCTGAGTTCCTTGCTCCCGACGGCAGCCGCGTCTATATCAACCTCGCCGACAAAGACCAGATCGCGGTCGTCGACCTCGGGGCGGGCAAAGTCATCGACCGCTGGCCGGTCGCTCCCGGCGGCCATCCAACCGGCATGGCCTTCGACCTCGCGCATCACCGTCTTTTCATCGGCTGCCGCAATCCGCAAAAGCTCATCGTGATGAATTCCGAAACCGGCAAAGTCGAAGCCGCTCTGCCCATTGGTTCCGGCAACGACGCCGTCCGCTACGATCTCGGCCAGGTCTTCGCTTCCTGCCGCGATGGATCGCTCACCGTCATCGGCGAAAAAGACGGGCATTTCGCCGTGGAGCAAACGGTGAAGACGGTTGACGGAGCGCGCACCATGGGCCTCGATCGGACGACCGGGACGATCTTTCTGCCCACGGCCGAAATGGAGCCCGCGGCGGCTGGCCATCGTCCGCAACCCAAACCCGGCTCGTTTGAGATCGTCGTGGTCAGCGGGAAGTAGACCGGCTCCCGGCTGCTCTTAAACCGTTTCCCCGAAGAAGCGCAGCGACGCCCGCAGCCGGTCCATGACGCTCTGAAAGGCGATCCGCTGCTCGCTCGACAGGATCAGCCGTTCGCCGCGCCGGATCAGATCGTCGTAGCTGCGGTGCGCCTGTGCGATGGTCTGCCGCGCCCATTCCGGGTTGCCGCGAACGTCCTCAAGAGCCATCAGCGCAAGGGCTCGCTCGGCATCGGCCATCAGCATCGTGGTTGCATTGGTACTGAGTTCGTCATTCGACACGCGCGCCTCGAAGGGAAACCGCCGCTGCAACTCCCCCCGGCATACTCGGGAAAGCGGTCAGAAAAGCGATGACGTGGGTTCAGCATCGCAGGGAAACGCGGCGCGGGATGTGACGAGGGTCACGCCGCCGGCGCCATCGCCAGTCTCTGCTGTCATGTGCGAAGGGCCCGGCCTCCCGTATCCCGCTCCGATGCTTCGGACTGTTTCTTTGGCGCAAGGCTCTCTTCGCAGGCGTGCGCATCTTCCCATTCCTGCAGGGAGCCGTCCTGCGCGGAAGCCAGTCTGGAAGCGCCACATGCGTCGCAGATGGAAAGAATGAGCAGGCGCTTGCCGTCCTGACGCAGGGCTCGCGTGAACTTTCTTTCCTGGGCCATGGAGCCATCGTGGACGTAGCGGAGAGGACGTTGAAACGCCAAATTGCGCCATCGAGCGGTAGTTCAGGGTAGCGGCCAAAAATCCGCAATTCATGCTGAGCGGTGGCCAGGACCTGCGAAATAGCTGAAAAATTAACGCTTTCGGTCCGCGCAGGTGGGCACAGAATGACGGCCGGGTTGGCGAAAGACGAAGGCAGGGGCGGATTCCTCGCTCCCGCCACTTTCTTCAGTGCATGAAGTGGAGGATCGCCTGGTTGGTGGCGAGGGCCGCTACGTAGGCCAGCACACCCATGTAGACGAACTGCAGCGCGGGCCATTTCCAGCTGTTGGTTTCGCGACGGACGATAGCGAGCGTCGAGGTGCACTGCAGGGCAAAGG
>JBAUGH010000150.1:0-3760 GCA_049679565.1 Acidobacteriaceae bacterium | reverse complement strand
GCGCGCCTCGCCGTCGATTTTCCCGGCGACTCGCAGACCGGGGTTCTCGACCCCACACGCTCCGACGCCTTCGACGATTTCGCGAACGATGAGCCCTGCCCCGCGCTCGATCCCGCCACCGGGCTTTGCGATCTGTATGCCGCGCGCCCCCTCACCTGCCGCACCTTCGGACCTCCCTTGCCCACAGAAGAGGGCCTTGGCGTGTGCGAACTTTGCTTCCACGGCGCGAGCGAGGAGGAAATTGCCGCCGGCGCGGTCCACCTCGACATGAATCCGGAATTCGCCGCGCTCGAATCCACGCTTACCGCCGAAGCCGAGCAATCCGTCGCCCTTGCCGGTGAAACTATCGTCGCCTTTGCCCTCATTGATCGCCCTGATCCCCCCCGTCTGTAATCTTTAACCGGCTGCCTGTAACCTGCTGTGCAGCGCAACCCCAGACCCCAGTCGGGGTTGGAAGTCGGTGTGCGGCGTCTTCACAAGCTCGGCCGCCATCGATTGACTCTCTTATGCGAAAGGACAAACCCACCCCTATGAAGAAACTACTTCTCGTCGCCGCTGCCGCGCTCCTCAGCCTGCCTCCGGCTTTTGCGCAACGGATTTATGTGCGCGTCGGCCCACCGCCGGTTGTTGTCGAGCACCCTGGTCCTCGCCCTCACCCGGGCTGGGTCTGGGTTGGCGGCTACCACCGCTGGGACGGCCGCGCCTACGTCTGGACCTCGGGCCACTGGGCCGAGCCACCCTATCGCCACGCCGTCTGGATCCCGGGCCACTGGCGTCATGCGCCCGGCGGCTATTACTGGGAGGAAGGCCACTGGCGCCACTAGAATGCGTCCGGCGTGCGGCCGGTCCGGCCTGGGCCGGCCGCAGGGCCTCTCCGTGTGACCGGAGTGTTTTGCATTTCTCTCTTGCCTCTGCCGCAGGTGGGGAAATCGGCTAAGATTCTGAGTTCACCGGAAGCATTTTCCATGACCCACTACGCCACGCTGCACACGCACACTGAATCGTCCGTCCACACCATTCTTCTCAATCGCCCGGAAAAGCGAAACGCCCTTACGCCGCAGCTTATCGAGGAGCTTACCCAGGCTCTCGAGGCCGCCGCCGCCCATCCCCAGGTTCGCGTCGTGATCATCACCGGCGCCGGCTCCTCCTTCTGCGCCGGTCTCGATCTCGACCACCTCCGCTCGATGACCACGGCGTCTTCGCCCCATGAGGAACAGGCCGACACCGAGCGCATCGCCGCTCTCTTCCGCACCCTCTATACCCTGGCGAAACCGACCATCGCGGCGGTTAACGGTCCCGCCATCGCCGGCGGGATGGGGATCGCCACCCTGTGCGATTTCACCCTCTCCGTTCCCGAAGCCAAATTCGGCTACACCGAGGTGCGCATCGGCTTCGTGCCGGCCATCGTCTCCGCCTTTCTCCGCACCCAGATCGGCGACAAGCGCTGCCGCGACCTTCTCCTGACCGGCCGTCTCCTCTCCGCCGCAGAAGCCCATGACCTCGGCCTGGTCACGCGCATCGTTCCCGAGCCTGAGCTTTTGCATGAAGCCCGCAGCCTCGCGGGCCGCCTCCTGCGCAACAGCCCAGCCGCTTTGGAAGCCACCAAGCGCCTGCTCAGCACCTACGGCGCTCGCCATCTGCCGGAGGACATCGAGGACGCCGTTCGCGCGGGGATCGACGCTCGCGGGAACGCAGACTTCCGCGAAGGCGTCAGCGCCTTCCTGGAAAAGCGCGGACCCCACTGGCCGTCTCTTAAGTCCTGACCCGTAGCGTGACCTGCGGCAGGCCACTGGCTACGGACTACCGGGTTCGCCCCTAGCCACTTTTTCTGCGAAACCGGCATCCTCACCTGACAACTTGCGCCGATTCCTCCATAACCACTACCATGCCTCCTATGCCGGCCGTCTCTGCAGGTCTGGTCCCCGTCATTTCCGTCGATCGCGAGGCGTCGGCGCCTCTCCACCGCCAGGTGTACGCCGGCTTCCGCGACGCCATCCTGCGCGGCGATCTGGCTGCGGGCCAGCAGGTTCCTTCCAGTCGCGCGCTGGCTTCTGAGCTGGAGATCTCGCGGTTTCCCGTTCTCGATGCCTACGCTCAGTTGCTGGCCGAGGGCTATTTTGAGAGCCGGGTTGGCGCGGGAACGTTTGTCTCCACGGCGCTTCCGACGCAGCCGGCGCCAACTCCGCCGATCGCCGATTTGCCCGGCACCGATCGCCAGACCTCGCGCCGCTCTATGCTCTACCCGCTCTACGCGCCGAGCCCGTGGCGCAGCGGGTGGGGAGCGTTTGGCGTCCATCAACCCGCGATGGATGAGTTTCCCTTCGAGATCTGGTCGCGGCTGCTGGCTCGCCACTCTCGCGAACTGAACCTCGATGCCATCGTGAACGTCCAGCCGCTGGGATATCCGCTTGGGCTGGTGCCCTTTCGGGAGGCAGTTTGCTCTTACCTGCGGACTTCACGGGCGGTCCGCTGCGATCCGAGCCAGATCATGATCGTGTCGGGATCGCAGCAGGCGCTGGATATCACGGCCCGGGTCCTGCTCGATCCGGGCGACGCCGTGTGGCTCGAAGAACCGTGTTATCCGCTGGCGCGGGCCCTGCTGCTTGGGTCGGGGTGCCATCCGGTTCCTGTTCCCGTCGATCAGGAGGGGCTCGACGTGGCTGCCGGCCGGCGTATGGCTCCGAACGCCCGAGCCGCGTTCGTGACCCCATCCCACCACTATGCTCTGGGCGTCACCATGTCGGCGTCGCGGCGATTCCAGCTGCTGGAGTGGGCTCGCCAGGCCTCGGCCTGGATTGTTGAAGACGACTACGACAGCGAATACCGGTACGAGAGCATGCCGATCCCTTCCCTGCAGGGACTGGACCCGAGCGGCCGGGTCATCTACATCGGAACCTTCAGCAAGGTGCTGCGGCCGTCGCTGCGGCTGGGCTACATCGTGATTCCGCCGGATCTGGTGGATCGGTTTGCTTCGGTGCGCTTTGCCATGGACATCTTTCCTTCGTATCTGTTCCAGCAGGTGATGACGGAATTTATGCGGGCCGGACATTTTGTGCGGCATATCCGGCGGATGAGGGCCATGTACAAAGCGCGGCGGACGGCTTTGGTGGACGGGCTGCGGGCGGAGTTCGGGGACTTCTTCCGCATCCACGGCGCTGAGGCGGGGATGCACCTGACGGTGACGCTGCCGGAGGGCTACAACGACGTGGAGATCTCGACCCGGGCAGCGAAGGAGCGGCTGTGCCTGTGGCCGCTGTCGCAGTGCTACAGCACCCGGCCGGCGCGGCAGGGGTTCATTCTGGGGTTCGCCAACACCCATGAAGACCAGATGCGGGCAGCGGTTCGGCACTTCAAGACGATAGCTCTTAGCTAATAGCTACTAGCTGTTAGCTGGAGCCGGGGGCGGCCTGTTGCCGGATCGGTACTCTTTGCCTGTTGCGGAGATTGGCGTCGATAGGCCGAAAAGCGGGCTGGAGGGCATCCCCCTGGGGATGGGACTCCGGCAAGTTGCTGATTGCGGGCTTTCTATTTTGCTATCAAGCTCGATACCCATGACTCAGTTATTAACTGATGCCTTACGGCTGCCGGGCTCCGGAGAGGGTCGCCGGTGTCTCCGGTGCGGGGCCTGAATCGCGTCAGGATCGCGTTAGGGTCGAGCAGGCTGACGTTAGCCGGAAGCGGGAAGGCTCGGTTCGCGAGGGCGAACAGAGCTTGCCTCTTTCCAGTGTGGGGTGGGGCAGGCTCTGGTGCAAGGAGAATC
>JBAUGH010000149.1:0-1538 GCA_049679565.1 Acidobacteriaceae bacterium | reverse complement strand
TTGAAGAAGCAGGTCCGAGCGTGGCGACGATCCTGGCGCGGCGCGGGTTTTCCCCGAGCAGGCCTGGCCCTGACAGCGAGACGTTCATCCAACCCCCATGAGCGATGGCGAAGTGGTGCGGATTTGTGCGGCAGGCGATCCCGTGGGACGGGGAAGGCCCGATTTCGATTTTATCGTGCTTTATCCCGCGATTATCGGGCGCGGGGCAGTTCCATGGCGGCGGGACGGGAACGGGGATCTTCGGGGCGGAGGAAATCGTCGGGAAAAGCCTGCGGGGCGGCGGGGGCGGCGGCGACCTGGGACAAGGGAAAGAGCTGGGCGTTGAACTCGGCGCCGATGAGGACGCTGAGGGCAACCATATAGAGCCAGATGAGGGTGGCGATGCCGGCGGCCAGCGATCCATAAACGATGGAGTAGGTAGCGAAGCGGGTGACATACCACCCGTAGAGCAGGGTGGCAATGAACCAGGTAAGGGTGGCGATGGTGGCGCCGGGCAGGGTTTCGCGCCAGCGGGTGCGGACCCATCCGAATTTGCCGGAGCGGGTGGGCAGATTGTGGCGGGGCACGCCGTAGTGGTAGATGAGCGCGAGGGAGAAGATGCTGGCCTGGAGGGCGATCATCCAGCGGATGAGGCGCCAGAGGATGATGACGTAGAGGTGGAGCTCGTGCTCGGAGTTGTCGATCATCCAGCGCTCGATGGAATGGCCGAAGGCGAGGAAGAGGGTGGCGGCGGCCATGGGGACCATGGTTCCGGGAACGAGGAGGAGGGCGACGACGCGCTCGCGCCAGAATCCCCAGGAGCCGCGGGGCAGGCGATAGGCGCGGCGGAAGCCTTCCATGAGAGAAAGGAGGACGCCCATGGCGGCGAAGATGCTGACGAAGACCGAGCCCCAGACGATGCGCAGGGAACGGGCGTGATAGGAGACGAAGTAGCTCTGGACGAGGAACATGGTGTCCGGCGGGAGGAACTGGCGGAGAGCGGCGCGGACCACGCCGAGCATGTTGTCGCCGGCAGGGGCGACGGCAAAGATGGTGGTGACCACCAGCATGGCGGGAAAGACGCTGAGGATGGCGGAATAGGCCGCGGCCTTGGCCATAGTAATGGCGTTATGGCCGAGGGCGGACCACACGGCGCGGCGAAGATGCTGGAAGATCCGCAGCATGGGCGTACTTAGTGTACCCAGAACCGGAGCCAGTAGCCGTAGCCAGTAGCCAGTAACTAACTGGCGGGTTTCCAGCGGTTCAGGAACTGAGTGACGGCGGAGGGGTCCATGCGGCGCATCTTTTCGAATTCGCCGTTGCGCTGGCTGTAGAGCAGGCGGCCGCCAGGCGAGAGGACGGCGAGGGCGGGGACGCCGAGCTTGAGCGGGATCTCATATTGGCGGGCGATGTCCAGATTGTGGTCGTATCGGCCGATGTCGATTTCAACGAGGACGAAGTTGCTGTCGAGGAGCTGGGCGTTGGGCGCCTGGTGGAAGTAATAGTTGAGGACGATGCAGTCGCCGCACCAGTTGCCGCCGAAGTCGAGGATGACGCGC
>JBAUGH010000148.1:0-5089 GCA_049679565.1 Acidobacteriaceae bacterium | reverse complement strand
GCTGCTCGCACAAAAGCCGTGGATCGTGCCCATACCCGGCACGACTAAACTGCATCGCCTGGAAGAGAATCTGGGAGCGGTGAACGTGGAGCTCACCCCCGCCGAACTCCGCCAGATCGAACAGGACTTTTCCGCCATCAACGTCCAGGGAGACCGCTACCCCGAAGCCCTGATGAAGATGGTAGGCCGCTGACATCCGCAAAGGGGCGTCGCACCCCGGCGCTCCACCGCATTCAAAGAGGAGCATCCGCCATAACCGCCTGGGCTCGGGAAGATCTGCGGAAAATCGCGGCCAGCGACGACCTTCACATCGCGCCGTATCGCGAAGACGGCGTGACCTATCGCACCCCGACCTGGATCTGGTCCGTGGTGGTCGACGACGCCTACTGCGCGAAGTACAAAGGCAGCCCCTACCTCGCCCCGATGATCGCCGCAGGACCGAGGTCAGCCACGATTCGCATCCTGCCTCGCTGAGCCCGGCGCCCGGCTTTCACCTCGCCTGGTACGCGTCGCGCGGTCGTGGCCACTCCCAACCCAAACTGCAAAGCGACATGCTGTCCTGCCACGCCACTTCAGAATGCTCATCGAGCTAAGCGCTCCGGCTCCGCCGCACCGGGCTCTTCCGGCTCCTGCGCCAGGAAAATAATCTGGGGTCCTGGAGCAGCGTCACCAGACGTTCTCGTTCCCGCTTCTGCTCGTCGATGTCCTCGGCGCATCCATACCAGCGAACAATCTGTCCCGCAGCTCCATAGCGCGGATAGCCCCGCGACCGCACCCATCGCCAGCTCCCCCCGGGGCTTTGAATACGGTACTCCATGTCCAGCGGTTTTCCGGTCGCCAGCGCTTCCTCGATCGTCGCCTTCACACACGGAAGGTCGTGCGGATGCACAGCTTTCATCCATCCCCTGCCGAGGGTCTCCTCTTTGCTTTGTCCGGTCATCGTCGTCCAGCGGCCGCCGACTTCCAGATTCCGCCCCTCACGATCCGTCACCCAGGTGGCGTGCGGGCTCAGTTCCACGATGCTCCGGTAATGGTCTTCGCGCTCGCACAGCGCCTGCTCGCTCCGCTTTCGTTCGGTGATCTCGACGATCGCGACCAGCATCCCCACGATTTCGCCCACTTCGTCGAACGCCGGTTCGCAGGATGCGAGAAACGTCAGCATTTCCCCCGCCTGCGGACCGGGACAGGAAACCTCCGCCTCGGCGATCGTTTCCCCCTGCAGCACGCGATGCAGGATTGGCTCGATCATCGGGAACACTCGGGGATTCATCTCCGCCACCGTTTTTCCCAGATGGTCCAGCACCGGGGCTCCATTGATCCCGGCCAGCCGCCGGTTGATGCTGATATGGCGGAACTCCCGGTCCAGGTAACACAACCCCACCGGTGCACCGTCATAGATGGCCCGCAGCTGCGCCATCTGGTGGGTGGGGAGCGCCTCGAAGCAGAGCGGGCCGAGCGAGTCGTCTCCGCCGGCCCGGCGGCTGCCGGAGGCTTTCGCGGGCGCTGTGGCAACCCTGGTGATGGACTCCGCCGGCAGAGCGTCACCGTACAGCCACCCCTGGGCCTGAACGCACCCCAGGCGCAGCAGCATCTCCGCCTGTTCTTCCGTCTCCACTCCCTCCGCCACAGTCACCATGCCCAGACTGTGTCCGAGGCCCAGCACCGCGGCGACAATCTTCCGGCTCTCACGCCGGGTCGTCATCGAATCCACAAAGCTGCGATCGACCTTGATCTTATCGAAGGGCAGCGCCTGCAGGTGCAGCAGGCTCGAATAGCCGGTTCCGAAATCGTCCAGCGCCAGGCAGCAACCCATCGACTTGAGCTCTCTGGCAATTTCGCCGGCCATCTCGACGTTATCCACGATGGCGGTTTCTGTAACTTCGATCGTCAGCCGGTGAAGGGGAAACCCGGCCTTCGCGGCAGCATCTCGTATGAGGGCGGGAAGGTTGCGGTCGCGCAATTGCACCGGCGAAACGTTGACCGCCAGATTCACCGGCTCCGAGAGACCCGCGACCGAGCAGAACGCCTTCCGCAGGATTTGCTGTGTCAGGATTCCGATCAGGCCGCTTTCTTCCGCGAGGGAAATGAAGTTGCGCGGAAGGGTGAGCCCCAGCTGCGCGTGGGGCAGGCGCGCCAGAACCTCAAATCCCTTCAGCTGCCCGGAACAAAGCTCGAAGATGGGCTGAAAACAGGGAACGAGAGAGTCGCCCTCCAGCGCGGCGAAAAGGTCAGGCAGAGTGGCGAGCATGACACGATCATAGGCAGCATGATTACCAATCGGATATGGCCCGAAAGTCGCACGGGGAACCCTTCAATCCCTGGCACGCGGGTCCTGCACGACGCACCCGTTTGTCCTGCGCACGTCAGCCAATCTCCACCATGATCTTTCGCGTGGAAGCCGGATCCTCGCTCCACCTCCGCAGCGCCTCATCGGCGCGATCCAGCGGCACTACCCGGCCCACCGCGTCTTCGCCAGGAAAGCGCCCGCTCTCCAGCATCGCGATCACTTCGTCGAAATCCGCGCCGGTCGCATTCCGCGAGCCCAGGATATTCAGTTCCTTCTGCACAAACAACCTTGTCTCAAACGAAACCGGACTCTTCACCCATCCGATGAAGACCACCCGGCCTGCAAAGGCGACCGCTTCCACCGCCAGGCGATAGGTATCCGGCGTGCCCACCGCCTCGATCACGACGTCCGGACCATGGCCGCCGGTCAACTCGCGCAACCGTTCTTCGACCGAATCCCTGCGGCTGTTCAGCCCCTCGCGCGCGCCTGCTCGCCTCGCCAGATCGAGCTTGGCATCGTCCATATCCATGGCCAGCACCCGCGCACCGCGAAACGCCGCGCTGGCAATGGCTCCCAGACCCACCATCCCGCAGCCGATCACCAGAACGGTATCGTCGGGTGTGACTCCTCCACGAGCAGCGGCGTGGTTGCCCACGGTGAGCGGCTCCACCAGGGCAAGGGTTCGCATGTCGAGCCGCGAAGCCTTCCTCAGCTTCGGCCACGGAGTCAGCACGTACTCCGTCATCGCTCCGTCGCGCTGCACGCCCAGGGTCTGATTGCCGCGGCACGCGTTGGGTCGGCCTCGCCGGCATGCGGCGCAGGTCCCGCAGCTCGCGTACGGCAACAGGGTCACCGCCATCCCCGGACGAAATTCCTCCGGAACCGCCGCGCCGACCGCCGCGATTTCCGCCGCGATCTCGTGTCCCGGAATCCGCGGATAGCTGACCAGCGGATTTCTGCCCTCATACGTGCTCAGATCCGATCCGCACATGCCCACCAGGCGAACGCGCAGCAACACTTCTTCCGCCCCGGGTTCCCCGGGCTCCGCGATTTCCCCGATCCGCGCCGCGCGCGGTCCATCCAACACGAGTGCTTTCATCCCTGCTCTCTCCGTCGGGTTTTGCTCGACGCGATCCGCCACGCCACCGCGGGCCACAATCAGACTACCGGGCAGGCACCCGGTTCTCAAAGGCATCAGACACGGATTTGCAGAGAGACGTCAGAAAAGAGGCGTTTGTTCCGATTCCGAGTGCATTGACGACAGGGGAGTGCAAACCGAGCCCGGCTGTCCTCCTCGGCGAAAACAGCTAAGCTTGCCATTTCGATCGGGACAACCCGTCAGACGTCACATCTGACTGTTCGTCCAGGAAAGCGCCGCGGTCAGCAGCACCTCGGCTGTCTGCACCACCGAATCGAACTCCACATACTCATCGGGGTTATGCGCGCCCGCTCCGCACGGCCCGAACAGCAGCGTGGGGATGCCAAAGCTCCATTGCATCAATCCGGCATCGCAGGGATAGGGCGCCGCCGTCACGACCGCCGGCCGGCCGAGCACCGCTTCCGCGCTCTGCGCCAGGCACTTCGTCCAGGGATGCTCGGCCGCCACTTCCGTCCCCAACAACGGATCCACGAGAACGTTCCACTGAATGGGATACTTGCGAAAGAACGGATCGGCGCCGGCAAACTTCTTCAGCGAAGCACGAATCTCGCGGATCCGCGCCGGCACATTTTCTTCCGGCAGAAACTGGAAGTAGACGCGCACCGTGGCCCGCGAGGGAACGCTGAGCGGAACCTCCGGATCGAGCCGATTCGACTCCACGGCAAGAACCTGTACGGGAGCCGGATCGGGAAAGCCCGCGTAAGCGCCGCGCGGCCTGACACTCCGGCGCTGCGCCGTCCAGCCATCCACCCAACCCAGCAGCCGGCCCAGGGGGACCGCGGGGCTCACCACCTCAGCATTGGAAAAATACGCGGCGGCATCCCCCGCATCCACCACCAGGTCGACCACAAACCCGCCGCGCGTGGCACGGTAGACTTCCAGCTGGGTTCCCTCGGGAATAATGCAGGCGTCCGCCGCAGAGCCGCGCAGACGAGCCGCGATGGTTCCACCGCCTCCGCCCCATTCTTCATCGACCACCGATTCAAAGATCACGTCACCGCCGGGGCGCAGGCCCGCGCGCCGCAGGGCGCAGATGACGGCGGCACTCGCCACCACCCCGCCTTTCATATCAAACGAGCCCAGACCATGCACTCGTCCGCCGCGCACATGCCCGGACCAGGGCGACGCCGCCCAGGGGCTTTTCCCCGGCGGAACGGTGTCCATGTGTCCATTGAGCAGCAGGCTCTTGCCTCGTCCTGTGCCTGGCAGGCGGACACTCAGGTTCATCCGGCCGGCGTACCGCCGATTCTTTCGGATCAGAGGATTGTCGGCTTTGTGGAGAAAGCCGGTGTCATAGAGCTCCGCCCGGATTCCCTGTTCGCGTAAAAAGGTCTCCAGCACCCGCTGCGCCGCCGTCTCGTTCCCGACCGGCGGCACAGCCACGCTGTTGGTGCGAACCAGCTCCTGCAGCAGGGTCCGAAGACCCCGCCGCAGAGGCCGAATCAGTTTGCGCGCCTCCCTCGCCGCGTCGCTTTGGGAGGCGCTCACCGCTGTCGATTGTTCATGTCCGGAATGATCGGTCTTCGTCTGTTTCATCATCCTTCAGAAAATATATTTGAGCGCGAACTGCAGAATGCGAGGCGACTGGGCCGCGTTGATATGGCCGAACAGGCCAGCTCCGTCGCCTATCCCGGTGTCCGGGT
>JBAUGH010000147.1:0-3533 GCA_049679565.1 Acidobacteriaceae bacterium | reverse complement strand
TTCTTCATCCTGGCCCGGCTGTTGTTCAACCGCAGCATCAATCGCTGGGGCGGATTTCCGGTAGCGATCGCCTGCCTCTCCGTGGAGATTGCCGGACTCGCCCTGCTTTGGACCTCGACGCAGCCGTCGATGGCCTTTGCCGGCTCCGCGCTGACCGGGTTCGGCTTCTCCCTCGTCTTCCCGGCGCTGGGGGTGGAGGCAGTCAACTGCGTTACCGCGGAGAATCGTGGATCGGCGCTGGGCATTTTCACAGCTTTTGCCGACCTGTCGCTGGGACTGACAGGACCGTTGGTCGGCCTGATCGTCGCCGGGCTCGGTTATTCGCCGATCTTCCTGTTCGCCGCGGTGATGGCGGCCGCAGCACTGGGCCTGGTGCTGGTGCTGCAGCATCGGCCTGCCTGGACCCGCGACTGCGAGTTCGCCGCAGCCGACTGATAACCCCGCCGCCTGGCTTCTCGCCCGCGGGAGCGCCTTGTTATACTTCTCAAGGACCGTCCCGTGCGGAAGTGGTGAAATTGGCAGACACACCATCTTGACCCCGGACTCTCCACCACCCACTGACAACCCCCCGAAAATATGAGGTTTGCCCTTGTGCCTCAAAGGGTTACAGCCATTCTGGGCGGTCAACGCCAGCAACTCCCAGTAGGCGCCAGTGGCGAAAGGTAGTGACAAAAATGAATACATTGGGATGCACACGAAACAGTGGATTACATTACGCAAATTGCGTTGTTATTTGCGCATTCTGAGGAAATAGCAGGCACTCGGCGCTGTTCCCACTATCCGATCTGGGCCGGTCTTGTCGTCATGCCGGGTTGCTGCCTCGGTACAGCTCCGGCGCAGCATCACCGATTGGCGAACTGGATTCTGGCTCCTAACAAGCGCGTTCTCCCGACGTGTCTTAGCGCTGCTCCTTTGGGACTACAATTGCGTTCGATCCCGCCCACCCCGAAAGGGCTCTCGAATGGCGCTTCACCCTTGGTACGCGACGCGATTCCAGCTGGTATTCCGCACCACCCACGGCACTGCATTTCAAGACTTTATCGGCGATGTGCTGGATCGGCGATTCGGGGAGGACTTCTTCAGGATCAAGGCCGGAGGTAGGCATGGAGACAGGAAATGTGATGGGATCATCACGTCGCGTCGGATCCTGTTGCAGGTCTACGCCCCTGAGCGGATGAATTCGCCAACTGCGGTGAAGAAGATCGACGAGGACTTACCAGGGGCGGTCGAAGGTTGGGGCTTGCTGTTTGATCAATGGGTGTTTCTTCACAATCAATTCAAGGGGTTGTCGCCCGACATTGCTCAGCATCTGATCTCGGTTGATGGCCAATACGGGAAGGTCGTCCGTCACTGGAGCGAACCGCGGGTCCAGGAGCTGGCGGAGGAACTGATGGAGAGCGACCTGCAGGCGGTTTTCGGCCCCCTGCCGGATTTCCGGAATTTATCGCCCGTGACAATGGCCGATATCACGACGGTTGTGCTGGCCGTCGCCCAACAGATACCGGCGAGCGAGACGATCGCCCCGGTGCCCAGCGACAAGCTCGACGCGAACGGCCTCTCGGACGACGTCAAGGAGCTACTTCGCGCCGGGACACAGAAGTCAAGGAACGTCCGCGATCTGTTCGAAAAGTGGCACGACCCCGAGCTAGGCGACCGCGTCGCCGCGGCATTCCGGACGAGGTACGATCAGGTAAGGGCGGCAGGCATGTCGCCGGACGAAATTTTTAAAGAGCTCTGGGCTTTCGCGGGCGGTGGCAGATACCTCGAGCCGTCAAAAGAGTGCGCGACCTTGTCGTTGCTGGCATTTCTGTTTGAGCAGTGCGACATTTTCGAGGCGCCCAGGAGCGCGGAGCGATGATTTTACCCACGAAGCGTTTGCCGCAGGATCGGACGCTCCTGTTCGTCGGCGCGCAGGTGCTCGAGCTCCTCAAGGCTCCGGCGACGGTCTCGCGGACATGGGACCAGCTCAAAACGCAGCGAGATCCGATGCTCGGATACAGGAACATCTCGTACGACTGGTTTGTGCTCGCGCTCAGTTTTCTTTTCAGTGCCGGCGTTATCGAGCTTTCAAGGGGGCGGCTGAGGCGGACACGATGATCTACCGAATCTACAGTTCGCTTCCAAGCTTCAAAGAGCTGCGCTTCCGCCCGGACCTGAACGTTCTGCTCGCCGAAAAGCATGAAGGCGCTAGCTCGAAGCAGACCCGGAATGGCGCCGGTAAATCCAGCATGGTCGAGATCATTCACTTTCTAACAGCCGGGGAGTGTTCCCAAGACTCGATCTTCCAGTTGCCAGAGTTGGTTGGTCACACCTTTGGCATGGAGTTTGACTTGGGTGGTCAGCCTGTGAGGGTGGAGCGCTCCGGAAAGGCCCCAAGCGACGTCAGGGTATTTGCAGATATCTCTGGTTGGGGAATCAAACCGCATGATGCGGAGACAGCAGAGGGCGGTTACGCCCTTAGCGTAAAGGAGTGGGATCGGCTGCTCGGGCGGATGATGTTTCGTTTCGACGAGCTTGGCCCGGCTAAAGCCGGGTACGCGCCAACGTTCCGTTCCCTTCTGTCGTACTTCGCTCGGCGAATGCCGGGAGGATTCACCGAGCCACATCTTCACTTCGTCGGAGCAAAGCCGGCGGCGTACCAGGTGGGAATCAGTTACCTGCTGGGAATGGATTGGACCATCGCCCAAGAGTGGCAAATCGTCCGCGATAAAGAGGATGAAATTAAGAAGCTGAAGGCCGCGTTGGGCGAGGGTGACCTTGCCGAACTCGTCGGCAAGAAGGCGGAACTTCGATCTCAAGTTGCGTCCAGTTCCGCGTCCCTCCAAAGGATGCGTGAACGCCTCGAAGGCTTTCAAGTCCTTCCAGATTTTCGGACTCTGGAGGAGGAGGCCTCGCATCTCGCGCAGGGAATATCGAATCTCTCCGACGAGAACACTATTGATCGCGCGCTGATGGCGCAGGTGGGATTCGCATTATCCGATGAGAAGGAACCCTCCATCGGCGACCTCGAAAAGATGTACGCAGAGGCTGGCGTCATTCTGCAGGGCGGAGCGGTTAGAAGATTTGATGAGGTGAGGAAATTCCACGAGTCGGTACTCTCGAATCGCAAACAATACCTCCAGGGCGAGCTTGCTGCGGCAGAGTCCAGGGTTGCACGCCGCGAACGGGAGAAGGGAAGGCTGGACGAGCGGCGAAGGGAAATTCTGCAGGTGCTGAAATCCCATGGCGCACTTGATCAGTTTCTGAAGTTGCAAAAGGAGTTTGGTCGGCTTTCCGCCGAGCTGGAGGTCCTGCAGAAGCGCTTCGCTGCCGCCGAGAAGATCGAAGAGGGTCTCGCGAAGCTTAAGCTGCGCAGACAGGAATTGTTCCTTAGGTTGCAGCAGGACTATGCGGAGCAAAAGGAGAACCTAAATCGGGCGATCCTCTATTTCGAAGATGTCTCAGCGAAGCTATATGAGGTTCCGTCGAACTTCACGCCGACCGAGACTCCAAACGGCCCTCAGTTCAGGATTACTTTCCAAGCCGAACGGAGT
>JBAUGH010000146.1:0-10650 GCA_049679565.1 Acidobacteriaceae bacterium | reverse complement strand
ATCGACCAGCGAGCGGCGCGGGAAAGCGATCTGCTCGCCTTCCAGATCGCCATCGCGCTGGCCCATCCCGCCGGAGTCATGTGCTCCTACAACCGCGACACCATCACCCCTCCCGGCGGCACCGACTGGTCGTGCGAGAACGACTACCTGCTGAACCAGGTCCTCAAGAAGGATTTCGACTTCAAAGGCTTCGTCCTGTCGGACTGGGACGGAACCCACTCCACCGTTCACGCGGCGCTCTCCGGCCTCGATCAGCAGCAGCCCGGGTCGAACTACTTCGGCGCCCCCCTGAAGAAGGCCGTCGAGGACGGCCAGGTGCCGATGTCGCGGCTGGATGACATGGTCCACCGCGTGCTCCGCAGTATGTTCGCCACCGGGGTGGCCGATCATCCGCCGGTCGAGCAGGTGGTGAATCCGTTTCGCGGGCGCGACGACGCCGAGCACATCGCCGACGAAAGCATCGTCCTGCTGAAGAACGCGGAAAACGTTCTCCCCCTCCACGCCGACGCGCTGCAGTCCATTGCAGTCATCGGCTCGCACGCCGATGTGGGCGTGCTCAGCGGCGGCGGCTCCGCCCAGGTGGACGCGCCCGGCGAGAATGCAGTCAACCCGCATCCCGGAACCACAACCTGGGGCGAAGTGGTCTGGTTCCCTTCTTCGCCGCTGCGGCAGATTCGCAAACACGTCCCCAACGCGAAGGTGACCTTCGATGAAGGTACCGATCCCGGCGCCGCAGCCAAACTGGCTGCCGAGGCGCAGATCGCCATCGTGTTTGTGAACCAGCCCATGCGCGAAGGCATCGACGCGAAGACCCTGGCGCTGCCGGATAACCAGGACGCGCTGGTCGATGCGGTGGCGGCGGCCAATCGTCACACCATCGTGGTGCTCGAAACCGGCGGCCCGGTCGCCATGCCCTGGGCCGGCCGCGTGGCCGGCATTGTCGAAGCCTGGTACCCGGGCATCGGCGGAGCCCAGTCGCTCGCCTCCCTCCAGTTCGGCGAGGTCGATCCGTCCGGGCGGCTCCCGGTCACCTTCCCGAAAGACGACGCGCAGTTGCCGCGGCCCGAGGTGCCGGGCATCGACATCGCCCCGGTGCACGGCGAGCTGCCGCCCTTCAACGCGGACTACACCATCGAAGGCGCGCGCGTGGGCTACAAATGGTTCGAGTCGGAAAACAGGACGCCGCTCTTCCCCTTCGGCTTCGGCCTCTCCTACACCACCTTCGCGTTCTCCGGCCTGCACGTGGATGACCCGGCCCACTCCGCGACCTTCACCGTGCGCAACACCGGCGATCGCGCCGGCGCGGAGGTGGCTGAGGTGTACGCGGTGCTGCCCGAGTCCACCGGCGAATCGACGTATAAGCGGCTGGTGGGCTGGAGCCGCGTGACTCTGGCGGCGGGCGAAGCGAAGACCGTGACGGTGGAAATGAATCCGCTCACGCTGTCGATCTTCGACGTGGCTAGAAATCAATTCACCATGGCGCCCGGGGATTATCGGATCCTGGTGGGTTCCTCATCGGCCGACACCCCATTGCACGCACCTATGCAGGTGAGCGACTAGGCCGGCCGGCGTTCCAGCTCCCGAAGCACGCGGAGCCGGGTCGTTTCCCGAACCAAAGCTCGTAAGCCGTAGTTAGTTGGCGCCGTAGTGCGCGCCGGCTGGTGCCGGAGTGGCCGCGGCCGCTGCGGGCGCATGCACTGCCGCAGGCGCCTTGCCGTGCTCCGCCGCCGTGCCCGACAGTTCCACTTTGCCCGAGTAGATGGCGTTGTCCTCGATCGAGAGCCGCGCCGCCCGGATGTCCCCGCTCATGTGGCTGCCCGCGCGCAACTCCACCCGTCCCGCGGCCTGCACATCGCCCGTCAGCGTGCCCTGCACCACCAGATCCCGCGCGTCCACGTTGGCGGTGACGTGCGCGTTGGCGCCCACCGTCAGCCGGTGTTCGCTCAGTGTGATCGTGCCCTCGACCAAACCTTCGATGATGAGGTCCTCATTGCCTTTGACCTCGCCGCGTATCTGCACAGACTTTCCGATCACTGCCGTCGCCTCTCCGGATGGCATGAATGACTCCCTTATTAAGGACTGCGAGCTTGCTCGAACTATACGCAAGGCAGCCCGCCACCGCAAGACACCAGTGGGGGAGCGGCCTCCCGCTCGCCAGTCCGTGCCCTTGCTGCCGCATTCCGCCCCCGCCATCACGCCCTCTGCGGCGGCTTCTTCGCCGCCGGCCACAGTTCTTCCTGCACCGGCCCCGGGAGGGCTGCGGCGGAACCGGCGTCTTCCGTGAAACGCTGATCGAGGCCGTGCTTGCGGATCACCGCGCGAACCAGCGCCGCCACTCGCTCGCCGTAAGCCTTTGAGACAAACGCCTTGTCGCCGTAGCGGGCCGCATACGCCTTTTCCAGTTCCGGAAAATGCTCCTCAATGAAGCGCTGGAACACCGGCTTCGAGCAGGGCTTGAGGAACAGCGGCTGCGCGGCGAAAAATGTGGCCCCGGCGTTCTTCGCGCGCCGCGCCATGCCGTCGAGGACGCGGCCCGTATCCGTGATGCCCGGCATCAGCGGCGAGCAAAGTACGCCAACCCGCAAACCGGCGGCGCCCAGCCGCGCCACCGTCCGGAAGCGCAGATCCGGCCGGGGCGCGCGCGGCTCCAGAATACGCGCCAGCTTCGCGTCCGCCGTGGTGATCGTCAGGCACACCGTGAGCCGGTTGCGGACCGCGATGCGGCTCAGCAAATCCATGTCGCGCTCGATCAGCGTGGACTTGGTCACGATCCCCAGCCGCAGGCCGGAATGCTCCGCGAAAACCTCCAGCAGGCTGCGCGTCACCTGCGCCGAGCGCTCGATCGGCTGGTACGGATCGGTCGCCGTGCCGAGGCCGATCGATTCGCCCGGGCGCACCTTCTTCAGCTCCTGCCGCACAAGCCACGCCGCGTGCCGCTTGATGTAGATCTCGCGCTCGAACAGCTCCGGATCGCGCCTCTCCATGAACTCGTGGGTATAGCGGGCGTAACAATAGCGGCACCCGAACTCGCACCCACGGTAGGGATTGATCGTCCAGCTCATCCACGGCATGCGCGCCGAAACCGTGCGGTTCAGCAGCGAGCGCGGCTCGAGGGTGCGGAACTCGATCAGCCGATGCTGGCCGGCGGGCTCGGCCTCCCCGGCCAGGCGCGCGATCCCGCTCGGCCCCCCGCCCGTCGGCTGGAGGATGGGAAAGAGGGTGGAGACCTCGGGTTCGGCATGTTTCGCTTTTTCTTCGCCCATGCCGACTAAGGTAGCCCGCTACCCTCTGGATCGTCAACTCCCGCTCCTGGCGCCCGTGGTTCCCGTCGACCGCCCGCCCCCTGCCACGCCGGATGCAGCCTCCAGCCGGCCCTGTTGCTTTCCCAATGGAGATAGGGCATACTCCTCTGGGTAACCCAAAGGGGAGATCGTAACCGTGTCGACCGGCATGAAGCAGAAAAAAGACGTCCAACAGGGAACCTTGGCGCTGATGGTGCTGAAAACCCTCGAGGTGCTGGGAGCGCAGCACGGCTACGGCATCGCCCGGCGCATCGAGCAGATCAGCGACGACCTGCTTTCCGTGAATCAGGGCACGCTGTACCCGGTGCTGCTGCGCCTCGAGCAGGAGGGCGCGGTCGCCTCCGAATGGGGCCCCTCGGAGAACAACCGCCGCGCCCGTTTCTACCGGCTCACCCGCACCGGACACAAGCTGCTCGAAGCCGAGAAGCGCGACTGGGAGCAGACGGCGGCCATCATCGAGCGGTTCTTTGCGGTCAAGGCGGAGGATTTGTCATGAGAGCGCTTCAGCGGCAGCTCGCACGTATCCGCAATCTCATCCTGCGGCGCCGCGGTGACGAGCGGCTGCGCGAGGAACTCGAAGCGCATCTGGCGCTCCAGACCGACGAGAATCTCCGCGCCGGCATGCAGCCCGGCGAAGCGCGCCGCCAGGCGGTGTTGCGGCTGGGAACCGTGGGCGCCATCTGCGAGCAGTATCACGCTGAAGAAGGTGTGCCCTTCCTCGAACACCTGGCCGGCGATGTGCGCTATTCTCTGCGCGTCCTGCTCAAATCGCCGGGCTTTACGGTGGTGGCGATCCTGACCCTGGCGCTGGGCATCGGCGCCAACGCCATCGTCTTCAGCGTGCTCAATGCGCTGGTGCTCAGGCCGCTCAACGTGCCTCATGCGCAGAGCCTCTACATGCTGGAGCGCGGGCCCCAGCGCTGGCCCGCGCAGTCGTATCCGGATTACCGCGATCTGCGCGACCGCAATCGCACCTTCGCGAACCTCGCCGCCTACCAGATCATCGGCACCGCCGCCCTCGATACCGGGCGCAATCCTTCGGTGGTGTGGCCCATTCTGGCCAGCGGGAATTATTTCGACGCGCTCGGCATCCAGCCGTACCTCGGCCGCTTCTTCCACGCCTCTGACGAAAAGGGCAACAACAGCGCGCCGTATACGGTGCTCAGCTACGCCTACTGGCACGCTCACTTTGGAGGGGACCCGAGCGTGATCGGCCGGGAGGTTCAGATCGACAAACATCCCATGACCGTCATCGGCGTCGCGCCTCCTGCATTTCGCGGCACCGAGCTGTTCTTCGCACCGGATCTTTGGGTGCCGATGGCCGACCAGCCGGAGCTGGATGGTTGGAACGCAACAGACGTTCGGGGAACTCATTTTGCCTGGCTGGTCGGGCATGTGAAGCCCGGCGTGACGCCCGCCCAGGCCACGGCGGACCTGAACACCATCGCCGCATCCCTGGCAAAGACCTATCCGAAGGACGACGACGGCCTCCACTTTGAGCTGGGGCGGCCGGGATTAGTGGGCGATTATCTGGGAGCGCCTGCCCGGGCCTTCATGGGCGGCCTCATGCTGCTGGCCGGGCTCATCCTGCTCGCCGCCTGCGCCAACCTCGGCAGCCTGTTTGCCGCTCGCGCCGCCGATCGCTCCCGCGAAATCGCCACCCGCATCGCCCTCGGATCGCGGCGCAGCCGCATCGTGCGCCAGCTGCTTACCGAAGCCGTTCTCGTTTCGCTCGCCGGTGGCGCGCTCGGCCTGCTGGGCGGCATCGCCATCCTCCGCTGGCTGAGCGCGTGGCAGCCCATGCCCGACGTCCCCATCAACGTGCCCGTCAATCCCGATATCCGCACCTATGCGGTGGCTCTGGCGCTGGCCCTGATCAGTGGATTCCTCTTCGGCCTCGTGCCCGTGCGCCAGGTGCTCCGCGCCGACCCCTACCAGGTCATTCGCTCCGGCTCGATGGGCGTGGCGGGGTCGCGGCGCTTCACCCTGCGCGACCTGCTGCTGGCCGGACAAATCGCCATCTGCGCCGTGCTCGTCACCGCCTCCCTGGTCGCCGTGCGCGGTCTCGAGCGCTCGCTGCACAGCAACTTCGGCTTTGAGCCGGAGCACGCCCTGCTGGCCCAGATTGACCTGAATATGGCCGGCTATAACAAAGATCAGGCCGCGCAGATGGAGCGCCGCATGCGCGATGCCATCGCGGCGGTGCCTGGCGTAGCCTCCGCCGGCTATGCGGATAACCTCCCGCTGGCCCTCGGCGGCGGCAGCGACTCGCCCGTCTTCCGCGACAGCGTGACCGACTTCCGGCCGACCCATCAAACCGCCGACGCCAATGAGTACGACGTTTCACCCGGATACTTCGACGCCGCAGGCACGACGCTGCTCGCTGGCCGCAGCTTCACCTGGCACGACGACGCGAACAGCCCCGACGTCGCGGTGATCAATGAGCAGTTCGCCCGCGTTGTCTTCGGTTCTGTACAGAAGGCCATCGGCAGCGACTTCAAAATCTGGGGCGGCAAGCGCATGCAGGTGGTCGGCGTTGTCGAGGATGGCAAATATGCGACCCTCACCGAGACTCCCCAGGCCGCCATGTTCTTCCCCATCCTGCAGCAGCGCGATGCCGATGTCTTTTTTGTAGTCCGCTCCGATCGTGACCCGCAGCAGATTGCCCGCTCGCTCGAGCAGACGCTGCACGCGCTCGATCCCTCGCTGCCGGTCAACATCCATACCTGGAACCGTGGACTGGACTCCGCTCTGTTCCCGTCGCGCGTCGCCACCGTCGCGCTGGGCGTGCTCGGACTGCTGGGGGCGATGCTGGCGGTGACAGGCATCTTCGGGATGGCTTCCTATGTAGTCAGCAAGCGACTGCGCGAGCTGGGCATTCGCGTGGCGCTCGGCGCCGGCCAGCAGGAGGTGCTGCGTGCCGCGCTGGGACGCGCCTTCCGCCTGCTGGCTATCGGCTCGGCAGCCGGGCTGCTCCTTGGCCTGCTGGCCACGAAGGTGCTGTCGTCCATCGTCTACGAAGCCACTCCAAAAGACCCCCTCGTCCTCACCGGCGTGGTGTTGGCCATGCTCCTGCTCGGCCTCGCGGCCACGTGGCTCCCGGCGCGGCGCGCCCTGGCCGTCGATCCCATGATCCTGCTCCGCGAACAGTAATCGGCTTCACGGCGAACCAGCCCATCACGCCACGCCTCCCGCGACAGGACCCGATTTTTCCGCTTTCTCCGCTTGACATATTCCTATATGGGTATGTATTGTTCTCTTCATGGCAAGGGCAGCGACCACTTCCGATCCCTTCAACGCCGTAGCGGAACCCCGGCGGCGCGCCATCCTCGTCTATCTGGCGGGGACGGAGAAGCCCGTCGGGGCCATCGTCGAGGACCTCGGCATCGAGCAGCCCTCCGTCTCCAAGCACCTGCGCGTCCTCCATCACGTCGGGCTGGTGCGCATGCGCCGCTGCGGGCGCCAGAAGCTCTACCAGACGAACGCGGCGGCGCTCCGCCCTCTGCATGACTGGAGCGGCATGTTCGAGAAGTACTGGCAGCACCAGTTAGAGCGCGTGAAGGAACGCGCCGAGGCGAAAGCTGCGGCCGCGAAGACAGCAATCCACAACCACCAGGACAAGGGAGAGAAGGCATGATCGCAACCGAATTGAGGATTGAGGAATGCACCCTGAACATCACCGAGGAGATTCGCGTCGAGGCGCCCATCGGCGTCACCTTCGAAGCGCTGCTCGAGCAGCTGGGCCCGGCAAACGAGACGCCCGACGCCAGGCCCATCCCCATGAAGATTGAGCCGTGGCCCGGCGGCCGCTGGTTTCGCGACCTGGGCGACAACAACGGGCACTTCTGGGCGAACGTGCAGGCCATCAAGCGGCCCACGCTGCTCGAGTTCGCTGGCCCGCTGATGATGTCCTCCCCGGTGACCAACAACGTGCAGTACCGGCTCCGCGAAGAGGGCGGCATAACCCTCATCCAGTTTCACCACACCGCCTTTGGGCTGGTGAGCGAAGACCACCGCAAGGGCGTGCACCTCGGCTGGAATTTCATCCACCAGCAGGCCCGGCTGCGCGCAGAGCGCTCGCGGTCGAAGTAAGCCGATCCTTCAACCTGGTTTCATCGAAAGGAAAAACCATGCCTGTTGCCGAGAGAATCGCCTCCAACTCCATCGCCGAATCCATGCTCGCCGAAATTGAAACCCAGGCCCCCATCACCCGCAGCTTCCTCGAGCGGCTGCCCGAAGACAAGCTCACCTGGAAGCCGCACCCTCGCTCCCTGACCGCGGGGCAACTGGCGCTGCATCTCGCCACCGTGCCTGCCGGCGTCGCGCAGCTGGTGCAGAACAGCCCCACCGTCGCGCGGGAAGCCTTTGTCTTTCCCCAGCCGGCCAGCCGCGACGAGATTCTCCGAACCCTCGATGAAAGCGTAGCGAAAGTGCGCACGCTGCTACCGCGCTACGGCGACGACGCCATGCAGGAAACGTGGCGCCTGGTGGATGGCAGCGGTCAGGAGCTGATGGCGCCCCCGCGCGGAGCGTTTCTCCGCGACGTGATGCTCAGCCACTGGTATCAGCATCGCGGCCAGTTCAGCGTCTACCTGCGGCTGCTCGATATCCCCGTGCCCGCCAGCTGGGGACCCAGCGGGGATGAGCCGCCGCTCTTCATGCAGGCCGCGCAGCCCCGCTGATCCGAGCCGCACGACAGCAGAAACCGGAGCGGGCGCGGCCTTCGCCGGGGAACTTTGCGGCTCACCACGCCGTATTCCCCGGGAGCGGCGCTGCCCTGCTTGAACGGCGCTCGCTCCGGAGGCCCAGGGTGGACTGGACAAATCAGCTGAAGCAGATTGTGCGCCGCCTCGCCCGATCCCCCATCTTCACTCTCGTCTCGCTCATCACGCTCACCGCCGGCGTGGGCGCCACCATTGCCGTCTTCAGCGTCGTCAACGGCGTGCTCCTCAAGCCGCTTCCCTACCCCCATCCGGAGGAGCTGGTCGGCGTGTGGCACACCGCGCCCGGTCTCAACATGGACCTCGTCAACATGGCGCCCTCCAACTACTTCATCTACCGCGAGCAGAACCGCGTCTTCCAGGATATCGGCCTCTACCAGGGCGACTCGGTCAGCGTGACCGGCCAGGGCACCCCGGAGCAGGTGCCGGCGCTCGACGTCACCGACGGCCTCATTCCGGTGCTGGGCATCGCGCCTATGCTCGGCCGCAATTTCAACCGCGCCGACGTGACCCCTAACGGCCCGCAGTCGGTGATCCTGGGCTACGGCTACTGGCAAAAACATTTCGGCGGCGATCGCGGCGTCGTGGGGCGCACCATCACCGTGGACGGCAAGCCGCGGCAGATTATCGGCGTCATGCCCCGCAACTTCCACTTCCTCGACTGGGACGAACGCGACCTGTTTCTCCCCCTGCAGTTCGACCGCGCGAAGACCTTTCTCGGCCAGTTCAGCTATGAAGGCATCGCGCGGCTCAAGCCGGGCGTCACCCTGCAGGCCGCCAACGCGGATATCGCCCGCATGATCCCGACCGTCTGGCGCAGCTTTCCCGCGCCGCCCGGCTTCAGCGTCAACCTGTTTCACGCCGCGCGGCTGGGCCCCAGCGTCCGCCCGCTGCGTCAGGATGTGGTCGGCGACGTGAGCCAGACGCTGTGGCTGCTGCTCGGCTCGATCGGTGTCGTGCTGTTGATTGCCTGCGCCAACGTCGCGAACCTGCTGCTGGTCCGCGCCGAAGGCCGCCATCAGGAGCTGGCCATCTGCGCGGCGCTCGGCGCCAACCGCTGGCGTATCGCCCGCGAGTTCCTCCTCGAGAGCGCTGTCCTCGGCGTCAGCGGAAGCCTGCTGGGGCTGGGCCTCGCATGGGGCGCGCTGCGCCTGCTGGTGGCCGTCGCGCCCACCGGGCTGCCCCGCCTGCACGACATCGGCATCGACGGAACCGTGCTGCTCTTCACCCTCATCCTGGCGCTCGGCTCCAGCCTGCTCTTCGGTTCCATTCCCGCCCTCCGCTACGGCGGCACGAAGATGGGCACCGGCCTGCGCGAAGGCGGCCGCACCTCCAGCCAGGGCCGCGCGCGCCACCGCACCCGCAACGCCCTGGTCGTGGTCCAGGTGGGGCTGGCGTTCGTGCTGCTGATTTGTTCCGGCCTCATGATCCGCACCTTCTACGCGCTCACCCACGAAAGCCCCGGCTACGACAGCGCCGCGAAAATTCTGGAAGTCAACCTCGGGATTCCCGAGGCCGAGGTGGCGGACTCCACCCGCGTAATCCAGATGCAGGAGGCCATGCTTCATAAGATGGAAGCCATCCCCGGCGTCACCCGCGCGGCCATCGGAAATTCCGCGCCCATGGACGACAACAAGTGGCAGGATCCGGTCTTCGCCGAGGATCACAACTACGCCGACGGCTCCATGCCGCCCCTGCGCCTCTTCAAATTCGCCTCGCCCGGATATTTCGCCACCCTCGGCATTCCCCTGCTGACCGGCCGCGATTTCACCTGGACCGACATCTACAACCGCCAGCCCGTGGCCATCGTCACAAATCGCCTCGCCCGCGAGATGTGGGGCTCCCCCGAAAGCGCGCTCGGCAAACGCCTCCGCGTCTCTTCGAAGGATGACTGGCGCGAGATCGTCGGCGTGGTCGGCGACGTCCACGACGACGGCATCAGCAAACCAATCCAGCCCACCGTCTGGTGGCCGCTGCTGATGAACAACTTCGAAGGAAACAAAGACAGCGTGCGCCGCTGGGTGGTGTTTGCCGTGCGCAGCGATCGCGCCGGCTCGCAGAGCCTGGCCAACGACATCCGCCGCGCAGTCTGGTCCATCGACCCCAATCTGCCTCTGGCGCATGTGCAGACCCAGAGCCACCTCTACGCGAAGTCCATGGCCCGCACTTCCTTCACCCTGGTGATGCTGGCCCTCGCCGCCGGCATCGCCCTGCTGCTGGGGCTGGTCGGTCTCTACGGAGTAATCGCCTATTCGGCAACCCAGCGGCGGCGCGAGATCGGCATCCGCATCGCCATGGGCGCCGAGCGGAAGCATATCACCGGCATGTTCGTCCGCCAGGGCCTGATCCTGGCCGCGGTGGGAGTAGCCTGCGGCGTGGGCGTGGCGCTGGGCGTCACCCAGCTGCTCAAATCGCTGCTCTTCCACGTGGGAACCATGGATCCAGTGACCTACGCGCTCGCCTGCGCAGCGCTGTTCGGCGCCGCGGCCCTGGCCAGCTATGTGCCGTCCCGCCGGACCGCCAGCGTCGATCCGGTCGAAGCGCTCCGGGCGGAGTGAACGCAGCGGCGTTGCCGCGCCGGCAAAGATCAGGCTTCCCTTCCATGGGCTGGGCTCGCCTCCCCGTGC
>JBAUGH010000145.1:0-7365 GCA_049679565.1 Acidobacteriaceae bacterium | reverse complement strand
GGTTTATGTAAGCGCGGAGGAGACGCAGCGGCTGACGGAGGTGCTACAGGCGCTTCGCGACCGGCAGACAGAGCTGACCAGCGAATGGGAGAAGCTGGCCACAGAGGTGCAGGGCCAGCTGGAGGGCCAGGGCGCGGCGAGCCCTTAGGAGTCGCTCTTGCTGGTCGAGGACTTCGTTTGGGAGGTGCTGCTGCTGTCTGCGGCAGGCTTGGAAGGCGCCTTGTCCCCACCTGACTTTTCGCTCGCCTTGCCGTCGCCATCGGCGGACGCCTTCATCGACGAACTCCTGCCCTTCGAAGCATAGTCAGTGGCGTACCAGCCGGAGCCTTTGAACTGCAGGGCAGAAGGAGAGATGAGGCGCTCCAGAGGTCCCTGGCAGACCGGGCACTCCTTCTCGTCAGGAGCGCTGAAGCTCTGGATTTTTTCAAACTGATGACCGCAGTTTTTGCAGCGGTATTCGTAGAGCGGCACGAAGGGTTTCCTCTGGCGATTTTGATGCCTGCAGGTATTCTACCGGTTCGCCGCCTGCCGTTCCGCCGCAGGCCGGCTTTGTATAATCGCCACTGTTCCAGGGGGGCCTGTGCCGGCGGGGAGTGGAGCAGCGTCGAAGAACGAGATGGGCCGCAACGGGCGGGGAACGTTCGGCCTGGCGCCACAGGGCTTACGTGAGCTGCGCGCGCTGAAGACGCCGGCGCGCATCCAGAAGTTCATCGATGGGTTGACCTATCAGTACGCAGACACAGCATGGTCGCCGCAGCGGGTGCTGCTGGAGCGCAGGGGGCATTGCCTGGAAGGAGCGCTGCTGGCGGCGGCCGCGTTGCGCGTGAATGGCCATCCGCCGCTGGTGATGGATCTGGAGGCGGTCCACGATGACGACCACGTGGTGGCGCTCTACCGGGAACGCGGCCTGTGGGGAAGCGTTGCGAAGTCCAATTTCGCGGGATTACGGTTTCGCGCGCCTGTCTATCGCACCCTGCGCGAGCTGGCGCTGAGCTACTTTGAGCATTACTACAATCTGCGGGGCGAGCGCACGCTGCGCAGCTACTCGGGGGCCGTGAACCTCGAGCGCCTGGACGGCAAGGGGTGGATGACGTCCGAGGAGGACGTCTGGTGTGTCCCGGAACTGCTGATTGCCGCGCGGCACTATCCGCTCTTTCCGCATCGGGTTGCGCGGACGCTGCCGCGGCTGGATCGGCGCAGCTTCGAAGCCGGCATGCACGGCTGGACGAAGCACTGATCCGAGCGCGACCCCGGGCATCCGAGCGCGACCCCGGGCATCCGAGCGCGACCTTACTAATCAGAGCGTGACCTTCCTGATCAAAGCGTTACCTGACTAATCAAAGCGTTACCTGGCGGACGCCGGTAATGGCCGTCACGGCGCGGAGTTCCCGGAGAACCGCATCGTTGACTTCGCCGTCGATTTGCAGGACCGCAAGGGCCGTGGCGGGAGCGGCTTCCTGGCCATTGGAGCGGCCGAGCGCGAAGTTGGCGATGTTGATCTGATGATCGCCGAGGATGGTGCCGATGCGACCGATGACGCCGGGAACGTCGCGGTTGCGGATGGTGAGCAGGGTTCCCTGGAGGGGCGCCTCGATGTCGATGCCGTCGAGGTGGAGCAGGCGGGGCGAGTCGCCATGCAGAATAGCGCCGCTGGCGGCAATGCTGGTTTCGCCGGCATGCAGGGTGAGCACAAGGACACTTCCCGATCCGCCGAGCGGAGCTTCCTTCTTTTCCTCGTGGAGGCGAATGCCGCGTTCGGCGGCGACGGACGCGGCGTTGATCCGGTTCACCTGTTCGAGGCGGCCGAGGACGCCGGCGATGGCGCAGTTGCGGATCAGCTCGGTTTTCGCTTCGGCGAGGCGGCCGTGCCAGGTGAGCTGCATGCCGTCGATGTTGCCTTTGGGGAACTGGGCGAGGAAGGTACCGAGGCGCTCGGCGAGGGTCATCCAGGGAGCGAGTTCCTGGTACTCCTCATGGGTGAGGGAGGGCAGGTTGACGGCATTTTGGGCGACGCCGGACTTGAGATACTCGCGGACCTGGAGGGCGATCTGGATGCCGACGGCTTCCTGAGCTTCGGCGGTGGAACCGGCGATGTGGGGCGTCAGGATGACGTTTTCCATGGCGGCGAAGGGCGAGTTCTTCGGGGGCTCCTGGTGGAAGACGTCGAGCGCGGCGCCGGCGACCTGGCCGGAGGTAAGGGCCTCGGCGAGGTCCGCTTCGACGACCAGCTCACCGCGGGCGCAGTTGACGATGCGCACTCCCTTTTTCATGGTGGCGAGGGTAGAGCGGTTGACGATGCCGGCTGTTTGCGGAGTGAGGCCGACGTGGAGCGTGAGGTAGTCGGACAGGGAGAACAGCTCTTCGGTGGTAACGAGGCGGATGGCGTTCTCGCGGGCGATGGAGGCAGAGACGAAAGGATCGTGGCCGAGCAGTTCCATGCCGAAGTTGCGGGCGCGGCGGGCGACTTCGAGGCCGACGCGGCCGAGGCCGAGGATGCCGAGCTTCTTGCCGCGCAATTCCGAGCCCTGCAGAGATTTCTTCTCCCATTTGCCGGCGTGCATGGTGGAATCGGCGCGCGGGAGCTGGCGGGCGAGGGCGATCATGAGGCCGAGAGCCAGTTCAGCCACAGCAATGGCGTTGGCGCCCGGGGTGTTCATGACGACGATGCCGCGGCGGGTGGCGGCCTCGGTATCGATGTTGTCCACGCCGACGCCGGCGCGGCCGATGACGCGGAGTTTGGGGGCTGCGGCCATGAGGGCGTCATCCACCTGGACGGCAGAGCGGACGACCAGAGCGTCCGCATCGGGGAGCGCCGCGGGGAGATTCTTCACCCGGTCGTGGGTGAGGATTTCCCAGTCAGGCTCGGCCTGAAAGACCGCGAGGGTGGCCGGAGACACTTTTTCGGCGAGGACGACCTTCATGATTTCCTTTCGCGAGTAGCGGCCCAAAGGAAGCGGAGCCGGACTCAGGCGTGCACGGCCTCGGTTTCTGCCGGTTTCGAAGCTGCCGGTGGTGCGCTGCGTTCGGCAAAGACCTGCTGCGCGGCGGCGACGGCGCGGCCAAAGGCGAAGTTGGGGAGGTTGAGGGATGCGGAAGCGACCTGCTCGAGCGCGCCGAGGATGGCGATGGTATCCATGTAGTCGAAGAGGCCGATGTGGGCGATGCGGAAGATCTGGCCTTTCATTTCGCCCTGGCCGTTGGTGACGATTGCGGCGAAGCGTCGCTTCAGCTCTTTGACGATGAGGCCGGAGTCGATACCGCTCGGGGGCAGGATAGCCGTGGCGGCGGCGGAGGGGGCCGAGGGTGCGAACAGCTCGAGGCCGAGGGCCTGAACCGCGGCGCGGGTCATGGCGGCGCAGGTCTCGGCGTTGTCGATGAGAGCATCGCGGCCGGCGGCAAGATCGCCTCCTCCCTGGGCGGCGATGTAATCGAGGGCGGCGCCGAGGGCGGCGATCAGAGCGACGGCGGGGGTGTAGGAGGACTCGCCTTTCCGGGCGTTTTTGCGTTCCTTGCGGAGGTCGAAATAGTAGCGCGGGTTTCTTGAGGTTTCCGCGGCCTTCCAGGCGCGGTCGCTGAGGCTGAGATAGGCGAGGCCGGGCGGGATCATGACGGCTTTCTGCGAACCGCCAATGATGACATCGACGCCCCATGCATCCACGTCGAGATGGGTGGTGCCGAGCCCGGTGATGCCATCGACAATGAGCAGCGCGGAGCTGCCCGCATTGCTGAGAAGCCGGCTAATGGCCTGGATGTCATGGCGCGCGCCGGTGGAGGATTCGGTGGCCTGGACAAAGACCGCGCGGGTATCGGGGCGGAGCGCCTTCTTTACCTCATCGAGGGAGAAGGTCTGGCCGTAGGGCGCGCTGACCAGATCGGGCTGGCAGCCGAAGGCTTTGGTCAGCGATTCCCAGCGCTCCCCGAATTTGCCGGCGGAGAGGACGAGGACACGATCGCCGGGCGAAGTAAGGTTGGAGACAGAAGCTTCCATGGCGCCGGTGCCGGACGAGGCCAGCAGCAGGACATCGTTTTTAGTTCCCACGAAGGTGCGAAGCTGGCCGAGAACGCGTTCGTAGAGGGCGCGGAACTCGGGAGTGCGGTGATGGATATCGGCAGCGGCCATGGCAAACTGCGCGGCCGGAAGCAGGGGAGTCGGGCCGGGGGTAAAAAGGCGCGTTTTACGGATCATGATGACGATTCCCTTCATGTCGATTTTAGCGTGGGGAAGGGCAGGGGATTCGTTTCTATAATGGTGAGGCTCGGATGGAGAGAGGCGGAGGAAATGGAACTCACGAAGAGAGTGGATCAGGAAATGATCGCGGCGATGAAGGCGCACGATGGGGAACGGACGTCGACGCTGCGGATGATGAAGTCGGCGCTGAAGAACCGGCAGATCGAGAAGCGGGACGTGCTGACCGAGGCTGAGGCGCAGCAGGTGCTCAACACGATGATCAACCAGCGCAAGGACTCCATCGAGCAGTTCACGAAAGGGAATCGGCCGGAGCTGGCGGCCAGGGAAGCGCGTGAGATTGTGCTGATCGAGAGCTTTCTGCCGAAGGGCGCGAGCGAGGAAGATATGAAGAGGCTGGTGGAAGAAGCGCTGGCGGGAAGCAGTTTCGGTCCGAGGGACATGGGGCCGGCGATGAAGGCGGTGCAGGCTCGGGTTCAGGCGGCCGGGCTGCGCGCGGACGGACGCCAGCTGAGCGAGCTGGTGAAGGCGCGGCTGGGGCAGGCGCAGGGCTAAGCGATGGCGCGAAAGGGAGCGGCCATGCCGTGATCCCGGGAGTGCTCGCCGGAGGCAATTTCGCCGGAGGCGGGAAGAAAGACACGGAAACAGGTGCGCGTGCCGATTGCCGAGCGGAAGCAGCGGAAGCGGATGTTCCCGTCGTATTTCTGGACGATGCCTTTGCTGATCCAGAGCCCGAGGCCGGTTCCTTTGGCCGATTTTGTGGTGAAGAACGGCTGAAAGAGGCGGGCGGCGTCTTCGGGGCGGATGCCGCTTCCGGTGTCCACGACGGAGATGGCGATGCCCCGGCGCTGGCTTTCGCCATCGGTAACCTCGGCGATGCGGAGGCGGAGGGTTCCTCCGGCGGGCATGGCCTGGATGGCGTTGCTGATCAGGTTCAGGAAGACCTGGCGCAGTTCGCCGGGGAAGCCGCGGACCACGCCGGCCGAGGCATATTTCTTCTGCAGGGCGATGCGGTTGGCGGCGATGGGGCGCTGCTGCAGCTCGACGACGTTATCCAGCAGGTCGGTGAGCGAGATAGAGATGGGCTGTTTGGAGTCGCGGTAGAAGCTGAGAGTCTGGCGGGTGATGTGGGCGGCGCGTTCCAGTTCCTGCTCCGCCATGGAGGCGTAATAACGGGCTTCGTCGTCGAGGGAAGGATGGTTGCGGAGCAGGTAGAAGGTGTTGGTGATGGCCTCGAGGGGATTGTTGATCTCATGGGCGATGATGCCGGCCACGCGGCCCATGGCGGCCAGTTTCTCCGCCTGGCGGAGGGCCTCTTCGGCCTGAATCTGGGAGGTGATGTCGCGCTGGATTTCGAGGATGGCGTCACCCTCGCGATTGCGGACCTTGCGGGTTGCGACCACCAGTTCGCGGCCGTCGCGGGCGCGGACCGTGAGATTGCCATGCCAGGATCCGGAGGAGAGCACGGCATGCTCGGCATCTTTTTGTGAGAGCGGAAAGACGGTGCGCAGCAACTGGTGCAGATCATTGCCCAGCACTTCTTCGCGGCGCCAGCCGTACAGAGCTTCGGCGCCGGAATTCCAGAAGCGGATAGCGCCCTCGAGACTGCGCACAATGATGGCTTCGCTGGCCAGTTCGAGCAGCTCGGCGCGTTCGCGATGGTGGGCTTCGCTCTGGCGCAGCTCTTCGGTGCGCTCCTGAATGGTCCGTTCGAGATTGCTGTTGAGCCGTTCGAGCTGCCGGGTCTTGCGGTGCAGTTCGACGAAGACGCCGATCTTGGCGCGCAGCACTTCGGGGATGACGGGAACCGAGATGTAGTCGACGGCGCCGCGGCGGTAGCCGTTGATCTTGTCTGAATCGGTGAGATGGACGCCGGAGATGAAGATGATCGCAGTCTTGCCGAACCGGGGGTGTTCGCGGATCATGTCCGCCAGCTCGAAGCCGTCGAGTTCGGGCATGCTGACGTCCATCAGGACAACGGCAACGTCTTTTTTAAGGAGGACGTTGAGGGCTTCCCGGGCAGAAGAGGCGCGGATGAGGTTCTCGCCAAGGTCGGCGAGGATCACCTCGTAGCTGAGGAGCTTGGAGGGCTGATCGTCCACCATCAGGATGTTGACTTTCTCGTCTGCCGTCATCGATCTCTCCGGACCCAAACAATTCCAGTCTAGCGATGCAGCCACATGCGCAGCGCGGAGAGCAACTGCTCGGTGTTCACCGGCTTGGCAAGGTATTCCGATGCGCCCGCCTCGAGGCATTTTTCGCGGTCGCCCTTCATAGCCTTGGCGGTGAGGGCGATGATGGGCAGACGGCGGAGGGAGGCGTTCTGGCGGATCACCTGCATGGTTTCGTAGCCGTCCATTTCCGGCATCATGATATCCATCAGAACGATGGCAAGGTCGGATGTCGATTCGATGGTGGCGATGGCCTCGCGTCCGGTGCCGGCGGTGAGCACGGTCATGCCGCGGCGTTCGAGAACGCTGGACAAGGCGAAGATGTTGCGCACGTCGTCGTCGACGATGAGGACTTTGCGGCCATACAAAGCGTCGTCGGACTGGTGCAGGCGGTCCAGCATGCGCTGCTTGTCCCCGGGAAGGTCGGCCACCACCCTATGGAGGAAGAGCGCGGTTTCGTCGAGCAGGCGCTCGGGAGATTCGACGTCTTTGACGACCACGCTGCGAGCCAGCATATGGAGGCGAGCGTCTTCTTCGGGGCTGAGCTCGCGGCCGGTAAAGACCACCACCGGCAGGTCTCTGAGTTTGGCATTGTCGCGGAGCTGATCGAGCACCTCGAAACCGCTCATATCGGGGAGGCGCAGGTCGAGGACCGCGCAGTCATAGGCGGATTCCCGGAGTTTATCGAGGGCGGAAGCGCCGGAATCGACGACGTCGATGTCGATGTCGTCGTGCCACAGCAATTCGCGGATGCTGAGTTGTTCGGCGGGATTGTCTTCGATGACGAGGAGGCGTTTGCGGCGCGGCAGGGCGTAGTCGCGGATGCGGGTGAGGGCCGCCTCGAGGTCTTCCGTGGAGGTGGGTTTGGTCACGAAAGCAAATGCGCCGCGGGAGAGGCCGTGGCGGCGATCGTCATCGAGGGTAAGCATCTGCACCGGAATGTGGCGCGTGCGGGAGTCCTGCTTGAGGTGGTTGAGGACGGTCCAGCCGAGCATGTCGGGGAGGAAG
>JBAUGH010000144.1:0-1865 GCA_049679565.1 Acidobacteriaceae bacterium | reverse complement strand
CTGCGGGTAGTGGCGCGGACGTCGGCGTTCGCGTTCAAGGGCAAGGGCGAAGACGTGCGCGAGATCGGCCAGCAGCTGAATGTGGATGCGGTGCTGGAAGGCAGCTTCACCAGGGAAAGCGACGGCATCCGGATCACGGCGCAGCTGAATCGCACGGCGGATGGATACCACCTGTGGTCGCACTCCTACGAAACGCAGTCGAAGGATCTGCTGGCGGTGCAGGCGGACGTGGCGAATTCGATCTCGGCGGAAATCCAGCGGATCCGGGGGGGAGCGGCGCCGGCGATTCGCACGCCGACCACGAATCCTGAGGCGCACGATTTGTATTTGCAGGGGATGTATCAGTTCTACCGGCACACTCCGGACTCGACGCTGAGGGCGGTGGATCTGTTCGAAGCGGCGATCGCGAAGGATCCCTCGTTTGCGCGGGCGTATCTCGGGATCGGCCGTTCGGAGATCAACCTGGTTTCGATGACACGGCTGACGGCGGACGAGGGATATTCACGGGCGCGGGAAGCAGCGCAGAGAGCGGTCGATCTGGATCCCAATCTGGGCGACGCTTGGGGCGTTCTGGGGATGGCCAATTATTCCTACGACTGGAACTGGGACCGGGTGAAGGAGCAATTCCAGAAAGCGCTGAGTCTGGGCGCGGGAACACCGACGCGGGAGGCGTATGGCTGGTCGCTGGCGACGAGGGGGCGCTTTGCCGAAGCGCACGCGCAATTGCGGCTGGCGGCGGAGCAGGATCCGATGTCGCCTGCGCCCGCCCTTAACGAGTTCTTCACCTATAACTTCGAGCGGAATGTGGCAGGCCAGAGGAAAATGATCGCGGAGATGATGAGGCTGCAGCCGGACTGGGTGGGCGGGCGGCTGCTCCACGTGGTGCTGTCGGTGCAGCAGAAGGAGTGTGCCACCGCGCGCAGCGAGGCGGACTGGGCCGGGAAGAACTATCCGAAGCTGCCCGGAACGCAGGCGGTGCTGGCGTTTGCGGCGGCGTGCGAGGGCGACAGGCCGGAAGCGCTGCGGCGGATTGCGGAGATGAAGGCGATGGGAGCGCCCGCGTACCAGCTGGCGATCGGCTATGCGCTGATCCATGACCGCGACCATGCGATCGAGGAGCTGGGGAAGTCGGCAGACGCGCATGAGGGGCAGATTCTGTACATCAAATACGATCCTTTCTTCGATGAGATCCGCTCGGATCCGCGCTATGTGGCGCTGGAGAAGCGGGTGGGATTGCTGTAGGTGGGGGTGTTCTACCCACTCAAGCCAAAACAGGGCTTGCATGGGGCACCCGGGATCACTCGGTTCGGGTTAACAAAAAGGATTCTGAGGACAACTTCGGGGCGCGGGGTATTGCCAGAGTCTCGTATCCTATAGAGGATGGGCCGAACGCTGCGCTCGATACCCCCTGAGGAGATTGGTTATGGCAGAGACAGGCAAGAAGGCGAAGACTGCGGCGTCGCCGCGTAAGCCGAAGGCAACGAAAGCGAAGACGGTAAATGGGGCCGCAGCAACGCCGGCGGCGGGGCCGCGGATGGTGTCGCACGATGAGATTCGGGCGCTGGCGCACCGGTACTGGGCGGAGCGCGGGCATGCGCACGGGAACCCGGAGGACGACTGGTTCCGGGCGGAACAGGAGCTGCGCGGGAAGGCTTCGTAACAAGAACCCAGGAATCGGGTGCGGGTTCGAGCGAGGCACCGAGTAGGAAAAATGGAGTAAGAAAAGCTCTGTTCGCGATGGCGGGCGGAGCTTTTCGTGTCTTTGGGGGGCGGGGACGGCGCGGCCGGCTGTTTTGTGGAGGGGCGTTTGCGGCCGGTTGTGCGTGGCTTGCTCCGCGTTACTATAGGGCGACACATTTCCTCAG
>JBAUGH010000143.1:0-3906 GCA_049679565.1 Acidobacteriaceae bacterium | reverse complement strand
ATATTGCGCCTCCTGCCGTGGTGCAGGAGGCGGATGTGCTGCACATCTGTTTTCCCTTCGAGATCAGGGATTTCGCAGGGGAGACGCAGCGATACATTGACATGTTCCGTCCGAAGCTGACGGTGGTGAACAGTACCGTAGGGGTAGGGACAACGCGGCAGATCGCCGAGCGGGCGGGAACTCCGGTGGTTCACAGCCCGGTGCGGGGCAAGCATGTGCGGATGCTTGAGGAACTGCGGCATTACACGAAATTCGTCGGGGCGATGGATCCGGCGAGCGGGGAAGCAGCCGCCCGACACTTCCAGGCGGCCGGCCTGAAGACCAGGGTTCTGTCGTCTCCGGAGGCAACAGAGCTGGCCAAGCTGACCGAGACCACTTACTTTGGGCTCATGATCGCGTGGGCGCAGGAACTGGAGCGGTATTGCGATCAGTCGGGGGCGAATTACGAAGAGATCATTTCGTTCTACGAGGAGATCAGGTTCTTCCCTCCGGTAAAATACTTTCCGGGTGTGATCGGCGGGCATTGCGTGATGCCGAACATCAGGCTCCTCCGCCAGTTCACCAGGTCGGAGATTCTGGAAGCGATTCAGGCTTCCAATGATATGAAGGTCGAGCGTGACGCGAGGGAGAAGGAAAAGCTGAGCCCTCAGGAAGCCGCTGTTTCCCAGGCACTATGAGTCCCCGAATCGAAGGCCGCGACAGCGCACCGCGGATGACCGCGGAACGGGACGAAGTTGTGTCATTCCCATCCCCGGGCTCAGAAACCCCTTCTCCGCGGTTGTCGGGAAAGCGGGCGGGCATGGTTGTCTTTTCTCCCTACCCGACGGATCCGCGCCCACGCCGGGCAGCTGATGCCCTGCTTAGCGAGGGAATGACCATCGACCTTATCTGCGAGGGCGTGGAGGGATCTCCGCGCCGGGAGCGGCGCGGCGGCCTCGATATTACCCGGATTCCTATCCGCCACTACCGTGGCGGCGCTCTTTCTTATGCCTACCAGTATTCTCTCTTCATCTTTCTGTCGGCGGTCATCTTTGCATGGCGCACGCTGCGGCGGAGATATGACCTGATCTATGTCCATAACATGCCGGATATCCTGGTCGCGAGCGCTCTGTTCCCGAAGTTATTCGGAGCGCGGGTGATTCTCGATGAGCACGATCCCATGCCGGAACTGATGAGGACGATTTTCGGCAAGGAGGAGAACAGCTTCGCGGTGCGGATGATCCGCCGTCTGGAGAAGTGGAGTTTCCGGCGGGCCGATCTCATCGTGACGGTCAACGAAGCATGCCGAAAGATTTTTTCCAGTCGCAGCTGCCAGGCGGAAAAGGTTGCGGTGGTGATGAATACTCCGGACGAGAGCATCTTCCCATGCCGTCCAGCTCGTTCCTATTCGTCGCGCAGCAAGGATGAACCGTTCGTGATCATGTATCACGGATCGCTGGTGGAACGGAACGGCGTGGAACTGGCAGTGGACGCCTTGGCGAAAGTGGTCGAGCAGGTTCCGACCGCGGAGCTGCGGATTTACGGAAGCAGTTCCCCTTACTTGACGATGGTGATGGAGAAGGCAGACCGGCTGGGCCTGCAGGGGCATGTACGTTATCTGGGGCCGAAGAAGCTCGAGGAACTGGTGCTGGAGATCCAGAGCTGCGATGTGGGAGTCATCCCAAATCAGAGGAACACGTTCACTGATATCAATACTCCGACTCGTCTTTTCGAATATCTGTCCCTGGGCAAGCCGGTGATCGCGCCGCGCACGCCGGGTATTCTCGATTATTTCGCGCCTGAGTACCTGTTTTTCTTCGACTCGGGCAACGCCGAGGAATTGGCGGAGCGGATTGAATACGTAGCCAGTCATCCGATGGAGGCGATGGAGACGGCGGAGCGCGGGCAGCAGGTTTACAGGGAGCACACCTGGCAGCAGGAGAGGCAGACACTGGTTCGGGTCGTTACCGAACTGGTCGGACGAGGCGGGCGCGCCTGATTACGGCAGCCGATCGGCGGGCCCTTCGCCGAAACATACGCCTGCCTGGGAGCGGGAAGAGACGGCTGAGATGATCGGAGTCATCGCGGACGAGGCGGATCACGACGTAGTCCGCGAATTTTTCGAGCTGTTCAAGACTCCGTGGGAATATTGGCGCCCCGGGCAGCTGTATAACGTTGTTCTGTGCGCCGCGGAGGCGGGACTCGACGAGACGCCGGCGCAGTTGGTCGTGGTGTACGCCAGCGCTCGAAGTCGCAGTGGGATGAGTGCCGCGGCCCGGGTGGCGTGCGAGCTTTCGTGGCAGGGAAGCAGATTCCCGATCTATCAGGGTTGTACCACCTTCGGAGAGATTGAGAGTCGTCTGCTGGTTGAGGCGGACTCCGGACGATCCGCCCTTCAAATCAAGACCCGCGGCCAGGGACGGGTGGTAAGCATCGGTTACGATCTTTTCGCCGAGGTCAGAACTCTTCTGACCTCCGGGCAGCCCGCCGTGCACGCCGGCACTCCCACCCTGGAACTGCACATCGCGCTGTTGCGCGATATCATCGCGGGGAGCGGGCTCGCTCTGACGGAGATTCCGCCGGTGCCCACCGGGTACCGCTTCATCGCGTGCCTGACCCACGATGTGGATCACCCCCTCATCCGGAATCACGGCTTCGATCACACGACGCTGGGATTCCTGTATCGGGCTACGGCCGGCTCGGTCCGCGGGATGTTGCGCGGGCGGCGGCGCGCCCGGGACGTATGGCGCAATGTGGCGGCAGCGGCTCGACTGCCTTTGGTTCACGTTGGGCTGGCCGGGGATTTCTGGAGTCAGTTCGATCGCTATGCGGCACTGGAGAAGGGAGCGCGCTCATCCTTCTTCGTGATTCCCTTCCGGGACCGGCCTGGACGCCGGGGCTCGGGGCAAGCGCCCAGCCGTCGCGCCGCTCGCTACGGAGCGGCGGAGATCGCGCGCCAGATTCGCAGGCTCGGGGCAGCGGGGTGCGAGATCGGCACGCACGGCATCGACGCGTGGACCGACAGTTCTGCAGGAAGGACGGAACTGGAAGAGATTCGCAGGATCGCGGGCGTGGAGAAGATGGGAATCCGGATGCACTGGCTCTATTTCAACGAGCGATCGCCGGAGGTTCTGGAAGCCGCGGGGGCCGATTACGATTCGACTGTCGGCTATAACGAGACGGTCGGTTATCGGGCGGGAACGACGCAGGTCTACCAGCCGCTGGGGTGCAGGCGCCTGCTGGAACTGCCGCTGCACATCATGGACACGGCTATGTTCTATCCAAACCATCTGGATCTGTCCCCGCAGGACGCCCGCATTCGGGCAGGCGCGATCCTCGATGATGCCGTTCGTTTCGGGGGATGCGTCACGGTCAACTGGCACGATCGCAGCATCGCGCCGGAACGGTGCTGGGGAGACTTCTACGTCGAACTGATCGATGAAATGAGGAAAAGAGGGGCGTGGTTCGGAACCGCCGGAGAAGTTGTGGCCTGGTTCCGGCAGCGCCGGGCAGCAAGGTTCGAAGGCCCGGGCACCTCGACCGAGTCGATCCAGGTGCAGACCTCTGAGGCGACGGATGTAGAATTGCCAGGCCTGGATCTGAGAACCGTGTACGGCAACCAGCAGCCGGCGATGGCCTGCCGGGACTGAATTGAAGGGTTGCCGGGTTTCCTCGCGCGACTCCGCCCGCCGATTGCATTGCGCCTGCTTTACCCCGCCGCGGGCACGGAACACCGCATGTTGTCAGACAATGATTGCAGAATAGATGCCTCCAGCCATAGCCACAGCAGTGTTCATAGCCGGAATCGTCGGCCTCTTCTCGATGATCCGGGACCGAGAGGCCCGGCCATCTTTGAGTCTCTGGATCCCGACGATCTGGATGGGCCTCGCGTGCTCTCGGTCGGCAAGCGACTGGCTCAATCTGAAC
>JBAUGH010000142.1:0-1597 GCA_049679565.1 Acidobacteriaceae bacterium | reverse complement strand
GCTGCTCGCTCTGTCCTCGGGAAACAACAAAAGCAACGACAAAAACAAACCCACCGATCCGCAGCAGTTGACACGGTCACTCCATATCAGGGCAATGCGCTCATCGACGGGTTCTGGCCGTAAAGTCGGCAACACGGACATTGCGACGCCGGGTTTCCTTTATCCTTCTACAATTCGTGTCTGCGTACGAACATGAAGGCCGGGAGGTCCGAAAATGGCGAAGAAGTCTTTCGTGGAGAAAGCTGCGGAGAAGGTTGGGTACGGCCTTGCCATGGCCGAAGATGTCACGGGTACGGTCAAAACGGCCATCGGTTCGGTGGCAGAGTCTTTGATGAAATTACCCGCCAGGAAGCAAGCGAAGAAGGCGGTGAAGAAAGCCGCTCGAACGACACCCGCGAAGAAGGCTGCAAAAAAGTCTGCGGCAAAGAAGTCTCCGGCTAAGAAGGCTGTCCCAAAGAAAACTGCGAAGAAGCTGCCAAAGAAGCCCGCAAAGAAAGCCACCCGACCGCGCCGATAAAGCGCCGCGTCCGCTGCCAGGCGTTGTCCCTCGCCTGCGGGCTGACATGACGTTCGTATCATCCCCTGAGGCGATTCCTCTTGCTTCTCATCTCCGCGCCCGCCTGCCAGTTGAAACTGGAAAGCTCTGTTCCGCCGATTGGCGAACGGAGCTTTTCCTTTTGAACGCGATTTTGCCGATACCGGCAGCTCGGCCAGGCCTTGGAATGGCAGCCCCTGCAGGGGTCGTCGCACCGAGTGCGCCAGACGCCGATTCAGTGAATAATAAACAGTACCGAATGCACAGCAGATGGAGCTTGCGGATATGGCTGAGACGATCCGGATTGGGGTGATTGGGGACTTCAATGCGGCGAACCCGACCCACGTGGCGACGAACAGCGGGATCGAGCATGCTGCGGAGTCCCTCGGCGTGGAGATCGAGACGGTCTGGCTGCCCACGGATCAGGATCACGACTCCGCCGCATTCCAGGGATTGTTTTGCAGTCCGGGGAGTCCGTACCGCAGCCTGGAAGGCGCGCTCAGGGGGATCCGGTATGCGCGCGAGAACGGCGTGCCGTTTCTGGGCACCTGCGCCGGTCTGCAGCATCTGGCCCTGGAGTATGCGCGCAACGTGATGGGGATTCGGGATGCCGGGCACGCGGAGACAAATCCGTACGCCTCGGTGCTGTTTATTACGCCTCTGAGCTGTTCGCTGGTGGGAAAAACGATGCAGGTCCATCTGAAGCCGGGGAGCCGGGCCGCGGCGGTGTACGGAGATGAGCAGGCGCAGGAACGGTATTACTGCAACTTCGGGCTGAACCCGGACTACCGGGAGCGGCTGGAGCAGGCGGGGCTGGCAGTGACCGGTGTCGATGCGGACGGGGAGGTGCGGATCATGGAGATTCCGCAGCACCCCTTCTGCGTGGGGACGCTGTTTGTGCCCCAGGCGCGGTCGGAGAGGGGCAAGCCGCACCCGCTGGTGCTGGCGTTTTGCCGAGCCGCGCGCGAGGCGGCAATCTACAGCTCGCGGTAGCTGCGCTGGTAGGTCCGGGTAATGCGGTCGTGCCAGCCGAGGGAGTCCTCATCGAACATCGCCCAGAGG
>JBAUGH010000141.1:0-2106 GCA_049679565.1 Acidobacteriaceae bacterium | reverse complement strand
GGCGGAGCCTGAGTCGGGTTGTAATCGGGCGGCGGAAAGACGTTGGCCGGAACCGCCGCCAGTTGCTGGATCTGCGCAAATCCCGGAGGCGGGTTGCCGGTCATGCACGGCGCATCCGTCTGCGAGCAGTGGTATTTGCGATACCAGTATTCCGCCGCGGTTTCGATCTGCCCCTGGTAGGGCGGTTTGGCAAATTGCGCCGCCCGGGTCAGGAACCAGATCGCGTTCTTCAGGTCCGCCGGATCTTTGGAGTCCTTCTGCAGATAGGCCTGGCCCAGATAGTAGGTATCCAGCAGTGCCGGGATCTGCGTGGTGGCCGCGGGATTCTTATACGACTGCAGTTCTTTCGTATAAGCGTCGATCTCTCCCTGAGAGTCCTTCTTGGCCTGATCGTCGAGCGCGATGGCGCGGTAGAAGATCGGCGTCGCCGTGTCCTTCACCTTGTCGTAGTCGGCCTGGCTCATGCATTGATCTTTCGGCGCGCTCAGCCCCTTCTGCGCGGCGGAGGCGGCATCGTCCAGCAACTGCTGGTTGCCGTTGGCCTGGGCCGTTTCCAGATAAGCAATAAAGACAAGAGCGGTCAGGTTATTGGGATCCACCTGCACCAGCCGCTTGGCCGCGTCCAGCGCCTTGGCGGCATTGTTGGACTGCTGATAGGCGGTCATCAGCTGTTGCAGCATCGGCTGTTTGGCGATGCTGTTGGGATACTGCTGCAGAAAAGCTTCAATCGCTTCTGCTTTCGCAGCGGGAGCGGACTGGCTCATGGCGTTCGCGTAGGCGTTATATTCGGCCGCGTCCTTAATGGTGCCCCCGCCGCAGCCGCTGGGTTGGCCAGTCGCCTGACCATCGGCCTGAGCGAAGACGGGCGTGCAGAGAATCGAGCCAAAGCATACGCCGACCAGCGCAACCGAGGCATAAACGAGCTTCTTCATTCAACGCTCCTGGGAGAATTCGTGAGATGCAAATCTGACTTTGTGCGCCTGCCGGATCGCCCGGCGGGATCACACTGTGTGCGGGTCTCCATTAAGATAAAGCCGCCCATCCTTCACCGGGCCCGTGCCCGGGGAACGATGCTGGATTATAAAAACCAATTGCGCACGCTGACAAGTTGACACGGGCGGCACCAGGCTTTTCTGCCTGAGTGGGATGCCAGTGGGCGCCGTCTGTGTTGACCCACCCGGCGGAGCCAGATTACACGAGGCGGAGCAAAATGAGACGGGAAACTTGCTCCCCTCTCCGCTTTTCTCCCTGCTTCCCACTTTGCCCTTACCGGTTCTGGCGAGAAGGCTGGATCAGCCGGATGCGGGTGGTGAACGCCCTCCCCAGCGGCTGGGTGAAGGTCAGATACTGCGGCGAATCGACGTTGTTGAACACGATGTACGGGTTCTCGCTGTCGGTGATGTTTTCTGCCGTGCCCCGCAGGCCAATGTACTTACCCCAGATGTGAAAACGCCATTCCAGCCCCGGGCTGAAGTCCAGATAGTTGGGAAAGCGGTGCGACCCCGCCACCCCCACGATCTGCTCGTTGGCATTGATCGAGTCGAACGGAAAGCCGCTGTGCCAGTCGAACGTGTAAACGAAATCCCAGTTCTTACGAATCGACGGAAAGAACGGCGCCCAGGCCGGCAGCCATCCCCAGGAGATGACTCGATTCGGGACATCCCAGAACAACGGGCCGCTCTGCTGCGCTCCCAGCACCGGGATCGTCGGCACGTAATCCAGGGCCGAATTCGTGGTCGCCGACGATCGGGTGTAAGCGCCGAAAAGCGCATAGGACCCGTGGAACGTGCGCCGCGCTTCTACTTCGATGGAGTGGTAGCGGTCCTCGCGATCGTTGCTCAGCAGGTAAGGGCCGGAGAGCGCGCCCGGCCCGTTCCGGCTGGCGTAGACGAACAGGTTCGAGGTGACCTTCTGCAGATAATTCGCGCCGAAGTAAACCTGCCCCGGCAGCCGGTGCTGCACCCCGGCGCTCCAGTTCAGGGCGTGTGCTTCGTTGAGCGACCCGTCGTTCGCGGTGAAGCTGGTTTCCACCGGCGGCCCGAGCGGCGTCTTGCCGTCCGCGGCGTAATAAGTGTCGTAGCGAATGCCGGCCAGCGCGCGGGTCAG
>JBAUGH010000140.1:0-4542 GCA_049679565.1 Acidobacteriaceae bacterium | reverse complement strand
GCAGAAGGCCTGGCTGAGGCGAACCGGGCGGAGATGCAGTCGGGCGCGGATCGGGATGGGGCTGCGATGCCGCGGCTGATCCAGTTGCCGGAGCGGATGGCCGGGGTCGATGCAGCGAGTTTGCCGTGGCAGCAGCGGGTGCGGCGGGTAGGCCAGACGAACATGACGGAGCATGATCCGGCAGCGATGAACGTGGAAGCGTGGGCGGATTACTGGCATGGCGTGGGCGCGGACATGGTGTACGTGAGCGTGACCGGTATCCTGGCGTTTTATCCGTCGAAGGTGCCGTTCCACAAGCATGGGAAGTTTCTGAACGGGCGGGATTTTTTTGGGGAGTGCGCGCAGGCGGCGAAGCAGAGGGGGATGCGGGTGGTGGCGCGAATGAGTCCCGATCTGAACTGGCCGGAGGCGCTGGCTGCGCATCCTGAGTGGGCGATGCGGAACGAGGACGGGAGCGTGCAGCACAACACGGAGCAGCCGCTGCTGTTTAAGACGTGCATGTTCACCACGTATATGACCGACTACATTCCGGCGATCATGCGGGAGATCAATTCGCTGTATGAGGTGGATTGTTTTTACGCAAACGGGTGGCCTCCGCTGGGGAGTTTGCCGGATTGCTGGTGCGCGGTATGCCGGACGCTGCCGCGGCCCAACACGGCGGGATATCGGAAGGCGTTCAACGACCGGCTGTTCGCGATCTGGAAGCTGTACGACGGGATCGCGCGGGAGAAGACGGCAACGAGCTTCTTCTTCCCGAACATGGGCGGGAACGTACATGCGGGGCCGAATCTGGTGGCGGTAGGGAAGCAGGCGGCGTGGTTCCAGGCAGACAACCAGGGACGGACGTATGAGGATGCGGCGGTGTGGGGCTGTTCGATGCAGGGGCGGGTGTGCGCTGCGGTGCTGGATGGGAAGCCGGCGGGCAATGTGACGGCGGCGTATTCGACGGGGAGCGTGCGCTGGCGGAATGGGTCGAAGACGCCGGCAGAGACGCGGATGTGGCTGTACGAGACGCTGGCGAGCGGGATGATTCCCTACGACCATTTTATTGGCGGGCATGAGGCGTTCGATGTGGACAAGCGGTGGCAGCCGGTGTGCGCGGAGATGTTCCGGTGGATGGCGCGGCACGATGGGCATTTCCGGACGCGGCGGACGGTGGCGAATATCGGCGTCGTGATGGGGCAGGCGACGCAGGTGCTTTATAAGGGGCCGGAGCTGCCGCCGGAGGATGCGCGGTCGCGCGCGTTTATGCGGGAGACGACGCACGGGATCTACAACCTGATGCTGGACGGGCGGTGGGCCTGGGATTTCGTCCATGAAGACCGGCTGGACGGGGAGCGGCTGAAGAAGTACACGGCGCTGGTGCTGCCGAATGTGGCGCTGCTGACGGAGGGGCAGTGCGGGCAGATTCGGGAGTATGTGCGCGGCGGCGGATCGTTGCTGGCGAGCTTCGAGACGAGCTTGTATGACGAGGAAGGACAGCGGCGGGCGGAGTATGGGCTCGGGGATGTGCTGGGGATTAAGAAGGCCGGGGCGGTGGTGGGAACGAATGGGAACGCGTACTACGGGCGGATCGAGCGGGAGCATGAGATTTTGGCAGGGTTCGAGAACACGGCGTGGATTGCGGGAGCGCAGAACCGGGCGCCGGTGGAGGCGGTGACGGATGCGGTGCTGACGGTGGTGCCGGGATTCGTGCAGTATCCGCCGGAGCTGGCTTATCCGTATGTGGAGAGGACCGAGGAGCCGGCGGTGGTGCTGCGGGAGACAGGGGCGAGCCGGGTGGCGTATTTCCCGGGGGATATCGAGCGAACGTACTGGATCACGGGACATGGGGATCTGCAGCGGCTGTACGAAAACACGCTGCGCTGGGTGACGCGGGACGAGCGGGCGGTTTGGGTGGAAGGCGATGGGCTGGTGGAGATGTTTGCGTGGGAGACGGAGCCGGGGTATGCGGTGCACCTGCTGAACTACACGAATCCCAACGCGCAGCATGGGTGGTTGAGGGACGTGCACGCGATTGGGCCGCAACGGGTGGCGCTGCGGCTGCCGGCGGGGGTCGCGGTGCGGCGGGTGGAACTGCTGCGGGCCGGGGGGACGGTGGAGTTCCGCGTAGAGGATGGGGTGCTGCGGTTCACGGTGCCGGGCGTGGAGGACTACGAGGTGGCCGCGGTCACGGTGTAGCGAGTACACAGTGCACAGTACACAGTGCGCAGTACGCAGTGGACAGGGATCAGAGATGGGCGACGGCTGCCCGACGTTCGGGCTGCGCGCGTGGTTATGGAGTGCCGGCCTGGGTTCGGGGTAGGATGGAAAACCTCGTCCGATGACGAGGCGGTGGATTTCTGTTGATGGGGAGAGCGATGGACACCTGGCTGCAGGATTTGCGATATGCCATGCGGAGGCTGCTGCAGTCGCCGGGATTCACGGCGGTGGCGATGCTGACGCTGGCGCTGGGGATTGGCGCGAATACGGTGCTGTTCTCGGTGGTGAACGGTGTGCTGCTCAATCCGCTCGAGTATCCGCATGGCGGGCAATTGATGGCGGTTTATGAATCGAATGCGGGGCAGAGCCGGGCACCGATCAGCTATCTGAATTTTCTGGACTGGGAGGGGGGGACGCAGACGTTCTCGTCGTTGGGAATGTATCGGCACGAAGACTACAACATGACCGGCACGGAGATGGGGAAAACCCTGCAGCCGGAGCGGGTCAACGGGTTCATGGTGTCGGCGGGGTTCTTTCCGACGCTGGGGGTGGAGCCGATGCTGGGGCGGGGGTTTCGGCGGTCGGACGATCACGCGGGCGCGGCGCCGGTGGCGATCGTGAGCGAAGACTTCTGGCGGCGGAGGCTGGACGGGTCGGCGGCGGCGCTGGGAAAAGGAATCGATCTGAACGGGACGGAATACACGGTGGTGGGGGTGCTGCCGCCGGGGTTCGCGTTCTACGGGGTGCAGCGCGACGTGTACACGCCGATCGGGCAATGGACCGATCCTTCGTTTCTGGACCGGCGAGTGGACATGAGCGCGCATGCGGTGGGGCGGCTGAAGCCGGGAGTGACGCTGGCTCAGGCGCGAGGGGATATGGACGGAGTCGCGCGCCGGCTGGCGGCTGCGTATCCGGAAGCGGACAAGGATGTGGGGATCACGCTGCTGCCGCTGAAGGAAGACATGGTGGGGAACGTGAAGCCGCTGCTGGCGGTGTTGCTGGGGGCGGTGGGGTTCCTGCTGCTGCTGGCGTGCGCGAACGTGGCGAGCCTGCTGCTGGCGCGGTCGATGCGGCGGACGGGGGAGTTTGCGATTCGGGCGGCGCTGGGGGCGAGCCGGGCGCGGGTGGTGCGGCAACTGCTGACGGAGAGCGTGCTGCTGGCGGGGCTGGGCGGAGCGCTGGGGCTGGCGCTGGCGTGGTTTGGAACGAAGGGGGTGGTGGGGCTGCTGCCGAGCACGCTGCCGCGGGTTCACCAGGTGGCGATTGACGGGCGGGTGCTGCTGTTCACACTGGCAGTGTCGGTGCTGGGGGGAATCGCGTTTGGGATGGCGCCGGCGCTGACCGCGTCGCGGACGCGGCTGCATGAGGTGATGCGGCAGAGCGGGCGAGGCGTGGCGGGCGCTGGACACCGGTTGCAGGGGCTGCTGGTTCCGGTGGAAGTGGCGGCGGCGCTGGTGCTGCTGGTGGGAGCGGGGCTGATGCTGCGCAGCCTGGCGGCGCTATGGAAGGTAAATCCGGGATATGACCCGGATCATGCGATCACGTTTTCGATGTCGCTGCCGGCCAACGCGAAGACAACTACGGCGGAGGTGCGGGCGCGGATGCGGCGTCTGGACACGGCGATGGCGGCGATTCCGGGAGTCGAGGCAGTGTCGGGGACGCTGGGGTCGCGGCCGATGATCCACGACTCAGAACTGCCGTTCTGGATCGAGGGACGGGCAAAGCCGGCGAACGACAACGACATGCCGCAGGCGATGATGTACCTGGTGGAACCCGGATTCCTGAAAGCGATGGGCATGAGCCTGGAGCGGGGGCGATGGATTCGGGACGAGGACAACGAGAATGCGCCGGTGGTGGTGGACATCGACGATGCGTTTGCGCGGAAGTATTTTCCGCATGAGGATCCGATCGGGCGACACATTCACTTCGCGGAGTTCGACGACGAGGCGGAGATTGTGGGAGTGGTGGGGCACGTGCGGCAGTGGGGCCCGGGGAACGACTCGAAAGCGGCCATCGAGGCGCAGTTCTATTACCCGTTCATGCAGCTGCCGCCGAAGCTGATGCCGCTGGTGGCGACGGTGGAGGCTGTGGTGATACGAACGAAGGGCGATCCGGCGCTGGTGATGGGGCCGGTGCGCAAGGCAGTGGCGGAGATCGATCCGGGAGCGGTGGTCTACGCGGTGGAGACGATGGAGGGGGTGCTCGAGGATTCGCTGGAGGCGCGGCGGATGTCGATGCTGCTGCTGGCGGCGTTTGCGGTGTTCGCGGTGCTGATGTCGTGTGTGGGAATTTATGGGGTCACAGCGTATCTGGTGAGCGAGCGCACGCGAGAGATCGGGG
>JBAUGH010000139.1:0-7221 GCA_049679565.1 Acidobacteriaceae bacterium | reverse complement strand
CTGTAGATTCGAAATGACAGGACGTGGTAGTTTCCGAGAGGACAACCCCAGGACGGCGTGGGTTCTCGCCTGAGGCGAGAGGCGCACGCCGAAGAGCAGGCAGCAAAGGGAAAAGATGAGTCAATCGCTGGTCATCGTCGAGTCGCCGGCCAAGGCGAAGACGATCAATAAGTATCTCGGCAAGGACTATAAGGTAGAGGCCTCGTTCGGGCACATCATGGATCTGCCGAAGCGGGACATCGGGGTGGAGCTGAAGAACCGGACGTTCAAGCCCACGCTGATTGTGACGCCGGACAAAGAGAAGGTAGTGGCCAAGCTGCGGAAGATGGCAGCGAGCGCGGACGCGGTGTATCTGGCGCCCGACCCGGATCGCGAAGGCGAGGCGATCGCGGCGCATCTGGCGATCCAGCTCAAGCCGGTGGTGAAGGACGGCCGGCAGATCCGGCGGGTGACGTTCAACGAAATTACGCAGAAGGCGGTGCGGGCGGCCTTCGAGCATGCGCGGGACGTGGACGAGAATCTGGTGGACGCGCAGCAGACGCGGCGGGTGCTGGACCGGATTGTGGGCTATCAGATTTCGCCGCTGCTGTGGGACAAGGTGCGGCGCGGGCTCTCGGCGGGGCGGGTGCAGACGGTCGCGGTGCGGCTGATTGTGGAGCGGGAGCAGGAGATCCAGAAGTTCAAGGCGGTGGAGTACTGGACGCTCGATGCGGTGCTGGCTCCGGAGCCGAACGGAGCGGAATTCACGGCGCGGTTCATCGGCATCGACGGGGTGAAGGCGGAAGTGGCGACGGTGAGCGCGCCGAGTTTGCCGGATCAGAAGTCGGCGGACGCGGTGCTGGCGGCGCTCGAGAAAGCGCGCTGGAGTGTACGCAGCGTGGAGCGGAAGGAGCGGCGGAGAAGCCCGGCTCCTCCTTTTACGACCAGCAAGTTGCAGCAGGACGCATCGCGGCAACTGGGCTTCAGCGTGAAGCGCACGATGGGCGTGGCGCAGCGGCTGTACGAGGGCGTGGATCTGGGCGCGGAGGGATCGGTCGGGTTGATCACTTACATGCGTACCGATTCGACGCGCATTGCGCCGGAAGCGATCACTGCGGTGCGGGAGTATATCGGCGGGAAGCTGGGCCAGGAGTATCTGCCGGAGCAGGCGAATTTCTATCGTTCGAAGAAGGACGCGCAGGACGCGCACGAAGCGATCCGGCCAACGAATCCGGAACTGCATCCGGACGAGATTCGGCGCTTTTTGAGCGAAGAGCAGTACCGGATGTACAAGCTGATCTGGCAGCGGTTTGTGGCGTCGCAGATGCTGCCGGCGGTTTTCGATCAGACGACGATCAACGTGGAAGCGCGGGCGGATCGCGGCTACGACTTCCGGGCGACGGGATCGGTGCTGAAGTTCGACGGATTCCTGAAGGTCTACCGCGAAGCGAGCGATACGGCGGACGAGGACGAAGACGATCTGAAGAACGCGCTGCCGGCGGTGAACGACCGCGATGCGCTGCGGCTGGTGCGGACGCTGCCGGAGCAGCATTTCACCGAGCCGCCGCCGCGCTACAACGAAGCGTCGCTGGTGAAGGAGCTGGAAGAGCGGGGGATCGGGCGGCCGTCGACGTATGCGTCGATCATCACCACGATTCAGGACCGCGAGTACGTGACTAAGGTGCCGGCTACGGGACGCGGCGGGCGGTTCTATCCCACGGAGATCGGGACGGTGGTGACGAATCTGCTGGTGGCGAACTTCCCCTACATTTTCGATACGCAGTACACGGCGAAGCTGGAAGAAGAGCTGGACGATATCGAAGAAGGCAGGGAGAAGTGGACCGATCTGCTGAAGGGGTTCTATGGGCATTTCGAGGAAGAGCTGAAGCTGGCCGAGAAGCACATGGAAAACGTGAAGCGGATGGAGAAGCCGACAGACGAGAAGTGCGATCTGTGCGGCTCGCCGCTGGTGCTGAAGTGGGGCAAGTTCGGCTCGTTCTACGCGTGCAGCGCGTATGCGAAGGAGAAGCCGATTGCGGTTTCGGCGGCAGGGTGGAAGAAGGAGCCGAAGAAGGTTGTTGCCAAGATCGAAGGCAAGCTGAAGTATCCGATGCTGGTGAAGGTGACCGAAGGCGAGGAGACCAGCACGGCCGCCGAGGTGAAGGACAAGGCAGAGCTGAAGGCGGGCATCGAAGGCGCGCTGGGATCGGGGCGCAAGGTGACGGTGGAGCAGGTGAGCTGCGGCTTCACCAAGGAGCACTACGAAGCCAAGCCGGATCTGCAGTCGGCGGACGCGCAGAACGGTCCGCGCGACGAAGAGATCTGCGAAGCCTGCGGGAAAGTGATGGTGCTGCGGCGGGGCCCGTTCGGGGCGTATATGGCGTGCCCGGACTACAACGCCGATCCGCCGTGCAAGACGGTGCGGCGGCTGAGCCAGAAGCAGCAGCAGAAGCCGGCGGTGCCGCTCGACGAGAAGTGTCCGAAGTGCGGGCGGCAACTGGTGCTGCGCACGGGAACGTATGGGGAGTTCGTGTCGTGCTCGGGCTATCCCAAGTGCAAGTACATTAAGCAGAACCTGATTGAAGGGCTGAAGTGCCCGAAGTGCGGCGAGGGCGACATAGCGGAGCGCAAGGCGCGGACCGGGAATACGTTCTGGGGATGCACGCGCTATCCGAAGTGCGACTTCACGTCGAATCTGAAGCCGGTGGCGCAGAAATGTCCGCAGTGCGGATCGCCGTACGTGGTGGAGCGAGTGGTGGATGGCGGGCTGTATCTGGTGTGCCCGAATAACAAGGAGATGATGCCGCGGCGTCGTCCGCGGAAGGGGCAGAAGGTGGAAGAGGTGGCGAACGCGATCGAGTGCGGGTTCTCGGAGCGGATCGGGGATGCGCCCGAGCCTGCGCCGAAGCCGACGGCGGCGACGCATGGGCCGGTGGTGGAAGAGGAGACGGCGAATGCGTAAGAAAGCAGCTAAAGGCCAGCTAAAAGCGAGCTGAAGGCCAGGCTAAGAGGCGGTTAGATAAGAGACTGTCAGCAAGAGAAAGGACCCGCCTTGGCGGGTCCTTTTTGTTGGGGTTGGAAGGGCTCTATGGGACGTAGTAGCGGAAGGAGGTCCAGAACATGTTGTCGACACCCTTCGCGCCGCCGCCGGGGTTGGTGGTGCCGCCCACTCCGGACCAGAGGTCGCGTTCGAAGTGAGCGTACTGGAGGCCGAAGCGCATGCGGCCCTTGGGACCGTTGTAGAGGTTGTACCAGTCGCCGGCGCTGAACTCCTGGACGTCCTTGGTGTTGCCGCCGCAGTTCGCAGGGGCAATCGGGGCGCTGCTGGCATTCGGTCCACTGGGCACCGATTCCGTGTTGCAGCCGGTCATGGTGGCGTAGGGAGAGCCATAGCCTTCGCCTTTGGTGCCGAAGTAATCGCGACCCACGTAATCGCCGCCATAGTTCAGGTAGATCATCAGGCGTTTGCTGAGGTTGGCTTCCACGGTGCTGATGCTGGAGAAGGTGTGAAGGAGAGAGAGCTGGCCATCGGGCTGCAGGGTGGCGTCGCCAATGGTGGACGAGCCCATGCGGCCAGTGCCGTCGCCGTAGAGGCCTTTGAGGCCGATGGTGAGGTTTTTGGTGCCGAGGGGGGCGCGGAAGCCGGCGCCGATGCCGCCGCCGACGGTGGAGTCGTTATAAGGAGAGCCGGTGGTGGGATAGACGCGGTCGTGGAAGAAGCGGCCGACGCCGAAGAGCTCCCAGTGTCCCCAGCCGGGCTGAATGGCGATCTTGGCGACCATTTCAGGAGCGAGGTTAAAGGAATAGGTAGCCTGGTTGTCGTAGAGGCCGCCGCCGGTGCCGTTGGAGCCGATGAGCTCATTCGTGGGCAGGCTGCTGCCGCCGACGAGCATCTGATCGTTTTCCGCGGAGGCGCCGAAAGCGAACTTCTTGCCGAATTCCTTCGAGGCGCGGAAGCCGTACTGGCGGTTCCAGACAAAGCCGGCCATGTACTGGGGGTCGATGCTGGAGGGGAGGATCTCGCTTCCGTTATCGAGCAGGCTGGAGGTTTCGGTGGTGAGGGACCACATTTGCCCGCCGGTGAATTTCCAGCCGCTGTCGAGGGCGGCCTGGCCCCAGATCTGGCGCTGACGCATGGTGTAGCTGTTGGACTGGTTGTTGTTGGAGGTGGTGCCGGAGCTGAGCCAGTCGGCTTCGTAGTAGCCGGTCATGGTCAGGTCGCCATCCTTGCCGGAAGCTTTGATGGCGATACGGGACTGACGGCCGGAACCGTAGAACTCGCTGATCTGGCCAGCGGGAGAATTGTCGAGCGGCACGCCGGTAAAGGGGGTGTTGAGACCGCCGCCGGTGGCTCCCTGGCGCCACACGGTTTCAGCCGCCACGAAGGAGCCGTGCGGGCTGATGAGGATGCCGTGGTAATGGACGCCATCGTTATTTTCGACGGTCTTTTTGACCTCGTCGGTTTGCTTCTGGATGTTGGCCTGGAAGGAGCTGTTGCTGGACTTCAGATCGCTGACCGATGTCTGCAGGCTGGAAACGGCCTGGCTGTTGGTGGAGAGGGTCTGCTGCTCATCGTTGGCCGCCTTCTGCGCGGCTTCGGCGGCTTGCTGAGCTGCCTGCGCGGCCTGCTGAGCCTGCTGGAGCTGGGCATCGCGGTCGGAGAGCTGTTGCTTCAGGGTATCGATCTGGCCGCGATCCATCTGCTCCTGCTGGCGCAACTCCTCGATCTGCGACTGGACGGAGGGGCCCTTTTCCACGGGTTTCCGGTGGTGAACGGTCTTGCTGGGAGCATCTGTGGAGCCGGCCTGGTTCTGCGCGTACCCGACGGTAACCGTCATGGTCAGCGCGAGGGTGGCGAGCGCCTTAAGATTCTTCGTCATTGAGCCTCTCTCGGTTGGAAGTGCGTTGACAAGGACTATCGGGTGAGGGGCCACATCGGGTCTGAGGCGGGGGATCGCCTGAAGAACGCCCGAGGAGCCACACTGGACCCACGGGCATGGTCGCAGGCATTTGTGAATGTCTGGAGAATCTGCGGTGAATGTTCGAGGAAAAGGGCGGCGCTCAGTAAGGCGTTCGCTGTGGGAAACCTATTGAGGATTCAGGAGATTACGGGCGCGGCGGCGCCTGGAGAAGGGAGGGGTTCTTAGCGGCCGCGAGGAGGTTGTCGAGGAGGCGGAAAGCGCCTGGGACGGCCTCGGGAAGCTGGCGGTAGACCGCATACGCCAGGTAAATATAGTTGCCCTTGCCGTAACGGGCGTAGAGCAGGCCGCCGCGCTGGGGATCCTGGCCGGGGTCGTGGACCTCGGTGAGGGGGGTGTACTGCGAGGACCAGGAGCCGAGGAAGGAGTGGCCGCGCTCCTCGACCCATCCGTCGAAGTCGGCGGGGGTGATGCGGTTGGGCCAGGTGAGGAGGGGGTTGTTGGGGGCGAGGAGGGTGACGGGATCCTGCTCTTCGACAACTTTTTCAGGATTGCGTCCGAGGGTGAGCGGGTAGGGGGCGGGGAACTGATTGCTTTGGTACTGGACGACCAGAGTGCCGCCCTTCTGGACGTAATCGAAGAGGCGCTGGGTAGCGGCTTCGAGGTCGGGGCGCGAGGAGTAGGCGCGGATGCCGATGACGATGGTGTCGTAGGCGGAGAGGTCGCCGTTGGCGAGTTCTGACGGGCCGATGAGGTGGGGATGGATACCGATTTCGGCGAGGTCGGTAGGGACGTCGTCGCCGGTGCCCATGATGTAGCCGATGTTCAGCCCGGGCGGGACTTTGATATCGACGGCGCGGAGGCGACAGGTGGACGGGCTGTAGAGGTAGTAGGGGCGGAGCCCGGGATAGCCGACGGTGGTGAAGCCTTCGGTGAAGGTAGCGTTGCCGCTCTGGGCGATGGCGTGAATCTCGTCACTCTGGCCGGAGGTGAGGGCGGAGGGTTTGAGGGTGAAGACGACGTCGCGGCTGCTGTTCGGGGTGAGATGGAACTGGAATTCGGAGGGATCGCTGGTCCAGCCGGAGGGGATCTGGAGGTGGAGGGCGCCGTCCGCGTCGGACTGCTGCTGGTTGCTGACGGTGACCGGGAAGGGAACGATGGCGGTGCCAAGGGGGACCACGCCTGCGGCCGAGGGCAGGTTGACGGAGATCTGGGGCACGACGGCGAGGGGCTGATAGACGCCGCCGATGCCGTGAACGCGATGCACGGTCTGGACGACCTGGCCGATACGGATGGTGACGCCCATGTAGCGGAAGTCCGCCCAGCCGGCGAGCGGGTAGGGCGCGAAGGGGCGGCCGAGCCAGCGCTTGTCGGTGATGTCGTAGTACGGCTGCTCGGTGTTGGGGCGGGTGAAGTAGGGGCGGGTGAGCGGGGTTTCGCGGGGGATATAGACGCGGAAGATGGCGTCGCCGGCGTTGCTGTTGACTTCGTCGAGGCCGGGGGCGCCGATGCGGGTGATCTGCCAGGCGCTGCCGTTCTGACTGCCGGGGGCCTGATTTTCGAGGCCCTGAGTTTCAAGCGATGTTTTGGCGAGCTCGAGGCCCTGGGGCGAGGGTCCCCAGAAGGGCGCGGCGGTGACGTGCACGCGGACATCTATTTCGGAGCCGGGGGTGACGGTGGGCGGCGTGTCTTCCGGCACGATGGAGGGCATGGGATTGGCGCCGGTGGCGGTGCGCGGCATGACGAGCGCGTTGACCTGGAGGCCGAGCGCTTCAGCGAGCGCGGTGTTGAACTGGGCGAGCTTGATATTGAGCTCGTGGGTGACGTTGGCCTTGTCGTCGGCGCTGAAGGAACTTTGATTGACCCAGTCGATGAGCTGCTGGGTGACTTTGTCGCCGGTGGCCAGCTCGGGAGCGATCTTCTCCGGATGGTCGGGGAGATCGGTGTAGAGCGCGGTATCGACGTGGTGCTGGATGTCTTTAAGGGTGGCGGCGAGGGTCGTGGTATCGCCGGAATGGACGAGCGAGGCGATGCCGGGGAGCGAGGTGTCGATGCCGTCGAAGAAGGAGTTTTCCTGGTCGGTGGTCTTCACCGATGAGCCGTAGCGGTGGTAGGAAACGCTGACGGGGCCGGGCAGGGGCAGGGTGCCGCCGCCATTCTGGGACTTCTGCAGGCTCCAGCCGGTGCGGGCGATCTGGAAATACGATTCGCCGAGGATGGGATCGTAGGTGCCTTCGGGAATCTGGAGCGTGGGCGCGGGGAAGCTGTCGGTCCACTGCTTCGTGACGTAGTCGTAGAAGCGCACCGGGGACCACTTATTGGT
>JBAUGH010000138.1:0-5490 GCA_049679565.1 Acidobacteriaceae bacterium | reverse complement strand
TGGATCGTGCTCGGTGTCTGGAAGGAAGAGAAGGGGGCTGCGCGGACCCGGCAGTTGATGGCGTATGGGGCGGTTCTGGCGATGGTGGTTTATCTGTTCATGAAGATGAACTCCATGACGTCGCTCTCCTGTTTGGTGATGGCCATTATCCTGCTGTTGGTGGCGAGTCTGAAGCGAACCAGGCGCAAGCCGGCGATCATTCATCTGCTGCTGGTCTCGATGGTGCTTACTTCGGTGGGGATCCTCTTTCTGGGGCTCAGCCCGGGCGCGCTGAAAGCAATCGGCAGGAATCCAACCCTGACCGATCGCACGATCATCTGGGGCCAGATGCTCAGCCTGGTTCAGCATCCGATCTTCGGAACCGGCTTCGAGACCTATTGGCTGGGACCCAGGCTGGACGCGATGTGGCGGCTTAATCCGGTGCTGCGCCCGAACGAGGCTCATAACGGGTACCTTGAGGTTTATTTGAATCTGGGGTGGGTCGGAATAGGCTTGCTCGCTTTCATTCTGGTAACGGGATACCGGGGCGTTTTCAAAGCCTGGCGCAGCGGTGATCCTCGCGGGCCACTGCTGATTGCGTATTTCTTTGCGGCGCTGGTCTACAACTGCACCGAGGCCGCTTTCGTCAAGATGCAGGCGGTTGTGTGGCTCTTTTTTCTGTTCACGCTGGTTCGCGCACCGGGAATCTTCACGCGCAGAAGCAAAGCTGTGAACCCGGAAACAGTGGCGCGATCGCCGGTAGCCGCGTAGCCCTGGGACAGGATCCGCCGCGGAGCCCTCGGGGCGACAGGGCCTGCAGGTAACTCAATCCCGAGTTTCGAGCGCGCGAATGGACTGGCAACCGAATCCGCTGAACGGCCCGAGCGTCCCCGACTGGCAGCCTTTGTCTGCAGGAGATTGTGACCTTTGATGGTAGAGGAAGACGCGGGGCCAGAAGCGGCCGAGTCACGGCAGGTTGCGCCACCCACGGCGCTGCAGGTTACGTTGTTAACAGCCGGCTACGATAAGCCCTATGTAATGGGTTTGACCGGGTCGCTGGCGGCCGAGGACGTGGAGATGGAGGTGGTGGGTGGCGACTCCATCGACAACCCGGTGCTGCGCGCGAACCGGAAGGTCCGATTTCTGAATCTGATTGGGAGCCGGGAGGGAGGAAGCCTTCCGGCCAAAATGGGGAGAGTACTGGCCTATTATGCGCGTTTGATTCGCTACGCAGCGACCGCGCGTCCCCGTCTCTTCCACATCCTCTGGAACAACAAGTTCGAGCGTTTCGATCGCACGTGTCTGATGGCGTACTACAAGGTACTGGGAAAAAAGGTTGTGCTGACCGCGCACAACGTGAATGCCGGGAAGAGGGACGGCAACGATTCTTTGGTGAACCGCCTGACGTTGCGGACGCAGTATCGGCTGGCGGATCACATCTTCGTGCACACAGAGAGAATGAAGAGCGAGCTGGAGGAGCAGTTCGGGGTGCGAAGAGAATCGGTCTCGGTGATTCCTTTTGGCATCAATCGCTCCGTGCCCGATACGGACCTGACTCCTGCGGAAGCCCGGCGGCGACTGGGAATTGAGGAAGGTGAGAAGGCGATTCTCTTCTTCGGCGCGTTGCGGCCGTATAAAGGGCTGGAGCATCTGGTGGATGCGTTTTTGCAGCTGGCGGAAGTGCATCCCGAGTATCGGCTGATTCTTGCCGGAGAACGCAGGAGAGAGTCCGGGGACTATCCGAGCGAAGTACTGCGGCGCGTCGATACGAGCGTGCATCGCGGCCGTGTTGTGCAGGCGATTCGCTTCATCGCGGACGAGGAGGCGGAAGTCTACTTCAAGGCGGCGGACGTGCTGGCGCTCCCGTACACACATGTTTTTCAGAGCGGTGTGCTGTTCACCGGCTACGGATTCGGGCTGCCCGTGGTGGCGACCGATGTCGGATCGATTCGCGAGGAAGTGATCGAAGGGGAAACCGGTTTCCTTTGCCAGGCGCGCGATGCCACAAGTCTGGGCCGCGCTGTGGAGGCATACTTTGCCAGCGACCTGTACCGCTTTCTGAGCCACCGCCGGCCGGAAATCCAGGCGTGGGCAGAGGCGCGGCATTCGTGGAGCACCGTGGGTGCAACTACACGCAGGGTTTACGCAGACCTGCTGGCGGGTTGAGAAAGGTCAGGTGCCGAGCTTGTGGGCTTTATCGGTGGCGGGGCGATGAATTTGCAGAAGCAAAGAGGCATAGCGGGGGCGGACAGCGGAACTGCGGTACAGCGCGGGGAGGCCCGCATCTGCATGCCCAGCGGGAGACGATTCAGGAAGAAGGCCTGGTTGTGCGGTCATTATGAGGCACAGGATGTGCTGACGGAGGTCGATGACGTCGATTTGCTCTGCCCTGAACCGCGGCACGGATATGAGACCCGCGAGTTGTGGCAGAGAAAGCTGATGTACCACGACATCACGCGGCGGGTTGTATACGCCAATCCGGGCCTGCACACGATTCGTCTGACGCGCGATTACGATCTGTTCCTGGCGCGCTGCCAGACCTACAAAGACCTGCTCGACGTCAATGCCATCCGGCACTGGAAAGACCGCTGCCGAACCAGCGTTTGCTGGATCGACGAGATGTGGGCCGCGCAACTTCCCGAGCAGAAGAACTGGCTGCCGGCTCTCCGGCAGTTCGACCACGTCTTCGTGGGGTTCAGGGGAACGGTCGAGCGGCTGAGCGAAGCGATTGGCCGGCCATGCCGCTATCTTCCGGGCGCAGTGGATGCGCTTCGGTTTACGCCTCTGGCGGATCCCCCGGAGCGGGTGATCGACGTGTTCAGCATGGGGCGAAGGTCCGAGGAACTTCACCAGGTTTTTCTCGACCGGGCACGGCATAAGGGCAGTTTCTATCTCTATGACACCTTCTCCGGGTCGCAGGTGGAGCCGTATGATCATCAGCAGCATCGCGATCAGCTGGCCAACGTGGCGCGACGAAGCCGATACTTTGTAGTGGCGCCTGGGAAGATCGATTGTCCGGACGAGACACAGGGCCAGGTGGAGATTGGGCACCGCTATTTCGAAGGAGCCGCTGCGGGGGCAGTGATGGTTGGGCAGGCGGCGGTGTGTCCGGCCTACCCCGATCTCTTTCCGTGGCCGGAGGCGGTAATTGAAGTCCGCGCCGATGGTTCAGATGCAGCCGATGCTCTCTACCGGCTGGATGCGGATCCGGAGCGGATTGCGGCCATCAGCCGGCGAAACGCGCAGCAGGCCCTGCTGCGTCACGACTGGGTCTACCGGTGGAAGGAGATCCTGCGAGTTGCGGGTATGGAAGCCTCAGCCGGGATGATGGCACGCGAGGAGCGTCTGAAGGAAATGGCAGAGCGGGGTGCAGGCGCGCCTCGTGAATCCGCGTCGGCGCCCGTGCCGATTCATGCATGAAAAATCAAGGACTGCAGGCGACGCTGTTGATGGCCCTGCTCTTTTCTTCGGCAGTCAGCGAGGCTGCGGTTATCCACGCCGCCTCCTGCAAAGAGAAGGACGTCAGAAGGGCGATTCTTTCGACGGTCTCCGGCGATACGGTGCTGATTCCGGGGCCCTGCTCAGCAACGTGGCCGACCCCCGTTACGGTTGACAGCTCACGCGCGATTACCCTCGCATCCAGCGGAGGTACAGTTTCGATTGCCGGCGCCACCGCTTTGACGATTGACCAAAACGCGTCCCGGTCGACGCGCGTCACTGGTCTCACGTTCGTGACGATCGGGGGCAGCAGCAATCCAACCATCCGGACTGCCGGAAGATTTTCCCCGCCTTCGGCAATGGCACGCATCGATCACGACGAGTTTCGCGGCACATCCACGGGGACGTGGATCGAGACCGATGGGGCAGCACCGGTCCTGATCGACCATAACTCGCTCAGCGCGGGCGGGGCGGCGGAGATGATTCATAACGTGGCTTTCGGCCCGGAGCGCGGAACCATCACCGGCTGGTCGACCGATGTGGTGCCGGGCAGCGCGGACATGGTGTTCATTGAGGACAACATATTCAGCTGTACGGACCGGTCCTATATCTGCAATGTCGTGCAGTCGTATTACGGGGCAAGGACCGTGGTGCGGCACAACATTTCGAAGTTCAGCCAGGTCGACCAGCACGGCACACCCGGATTGCCGTGGGCGCGGTGGTGGGAGATTTATCAGAACACGTTTTACTCTCTGGGGCGACCGCAATGCTGCTACCTGGCCCTGAGAGGCGGTACAGGGGTGGTTTGGGGCAACACGCACCCGGACGTCAACGGGGTCGGCGCGGGTTTCGGAGTTTTTGTTGAAGCTCCCAACTGTTCCGGACACTATCCATCTCCCGGCTACCCGGCACTGGATCAGATTGGCCGAGGGATCAACCAGGCGGCGAGTCCGGCTTACTTTTGGGACAACGCGCCGGATATGCCGTTAGTGCAGGGGGAAGGAGGGGGATGCCTGGAAAAGGGCGTCGACTACTTCATTGCGTCGCACCGACCGGTGAAATTGCAGCGGTGCGAGTCTGCCGCGGATCGCAGGTCCGGGTGCCCGGTGTCTTACACGTATGTCCCCTACGTTTACCCGTTCCCGCTGAGTGCCAGGGGACTGCCGCAGCCTGCAGGGAGCGGGCGTCCAGCAAAGGCGAGGATGGGCAGCCGCCCTCCGAGAGTTGCCTTTCGTGAACATGGAATGTAAGTTTTTCCTCATAGGGAACCCGAAGAGGTGCGCACCGCGTACTTGAGTAGCAAACACACTGCAATCTTTAGTAACCAACTTGCATACTTTTGTGTTCGGCTGAAAATCGAGCAGAGCGCTCGTATTCTTACTGGTAAATATTTTGTTTACAGCATTTTATGGCTTGAATGGGTTAATTTTAGTGATTGCTGTCGATCGAACTGGCCTGTAGTGGTTCCGTCTCAGGCGAGAGTCGAATGGAACTTAAGTAATAGTTTTATGACACCTTTGTGATCATCGTCACGGGGGCTGGCTACGAAATTGCGAATAATCCGGATCAGCGGCTAATTCGCCAGCCTTCGAGAAAAATCGTACTGGCCAGATGTTGGGCAGCACGAGTCCGAGGCAAACTCACCGAGGAGTCAAGATGTACGTAAGAGACCTTCTTCCCTTGTTTGGCCGAAAAGCTATGGGCCGTGATTTTTCTTTCGATCCGACTTCCAATCATGTGACCTGGCGAGGGGGTCGCCGACTGGCCATGCCCCGAGTCACGGCATTGCTCCTGGTGCTGCTTCCGATGCCGGCGCTCGCCGCGTGCACTGGGGCCAGTCCGACCTGGACAGCAAGCATCGACCAGTCGAGCGTGCAAAGCTGCATCACTAATGCTGCAAGCGGCGACACCATCAATGTCTCGTCGGGATCGGGGTCATGGTCAAATCTCTCCATCCCGAACACGAAGGGTGTCACACTGGCGTGTCCAAACGGGGGATGCTCGGTGTCCGGCGCTACCGCTCTGGTGATATTTGAAAGCACCGCGGCCTCTTCACGACTCACGGGATTCAGC
>JBAUGH010000137.1:0-11254 GCA_049679565.1 Acidobacteriaceae bacterium | reverse complement strand
CCCCATCCCAGGCTACCCATCAGAAAATAAACAGGTTAGGGAAACCTCATCCCCCCGGGGTCCTGGCCAGGTTGGTGAGAAGAAGACATTTACGGGTCCCTCCTGACTAACTGCTGATTTTGGGGCAGTTCCGTGCGACCGCATCCTGCCGATTCCGGCTGATCGGGCAACGAGCCGGCGCATCTGCGCTGGTCCGGCGGCCCCGCCGCCGCACCCAGGGCTCATCTGCCGGTCTCTTTCCTGCAAGAGAAAAGGCTGCCATTTCGGCAGTCCTGCCCTGACACAAAGGCGGGCCGGTGGCTGCTTAGTTTCCCGGCGATCAGGAGGCGCCGTCGATGGTGTAGAGATCTTCGATGCCGAAGCGGTAGCCCCAGGCGTAGGCGCTGCCGTCGGGTGTGAAGAAGAGGTCGCTGAGCGCGGCTCCGGCGAGGCGGGGAATGGCGATGTCGCGAAAGGGAACGTGGGCGCCGGTGCGGGGATTGAGCTTTTCGAAGTGCAGGATGGAGTTGTCGGGCGATCCGGGAATGAATTCGTAGACCTGGCCGTCGGCGGTCCAGCCAATGAGCATGGCGGCGGGTGGGAGGCCGGGAACGGGCTGCGCGGGCCCGCCATCGAGGGGCACGAGCCGATCGAAGTGGAATGCGTCGGCATTGGCTTTTCCTGCCAGGAGCCACTTGCCGTCGGGGGAAACCAGCCAGCCTTTGAGGCCTTCGGGCGTAATGGGACGGGGCGGGGCGCCGTCGATGTTCTGGAGCCAGGCGCGCATGGGGCGGCCGGGCTCATGGGCGATGTAGACGACGTGCTGGCTGTCGGGGAGGAAGGAGGCGGCGATGCCGGGGCTGAGATTGGGCGGGCTGAGGCGGCGCGCTTCGCCGGCGCCGACCGGGAGTAACCAGACTTCGTTCACCGGCTGGGCCAGCTTATCGGCCAGGGCCCACTGCTTGTCGGGCGAAAGGGCAAGGCCGTAGCCGGGGCCGAGGGCGACGGCGGGAGAGCCGTCGGTGCCGCGGATGAAGACGGTGTAGGTGGCGTCGGAGGTGTCGGAGGCACCGGTGCCCTCCTCTTCAAAGAGGACGGTTTTGCCGTCGTTGCTGATGCCGCGGAGGAATCCGTAGTCGAGCCAGGAGAGGTCGCGCTGGCGGGTGCCGTCGAGGGTGGAGAAGATGAAGCCGCGGCGGACGATGCCCTGAGCGGCGAGGATCTGGCCGTTGGGGGCGATGTCGCGAAGATAGAGGCGGCCGGCGACGGAGAGGGGAATGCGGATCTTGCCGGAGAGGGAGAGGGCGCGCACTTCGCCGGATTCGAGCGGGGAAGTGAACCAGACTTCGCTGCCGGAGGGATTCCAGGCGAGGCCCTCAAGGCTTTCGAAGATGGGGCTGACAGCGACCTGGCGGCCATCGGCGCGGAGAATGACGAGGGTGCCGCGGTCGTCGGTAGGGTCAGAGTGGGTATCGAAGGCAAGGTATTTGCCGTTGGGGGAGAAGCGGACATTCAGGATTGCGGAGGCGCGGGCAAGCACGTGGCCGATGGGGTATTCAAGCTGGCAGATCGCCTCGGTGGGCAGGTAGCGAACGATGGCGAGGCCGGAGCCGTCAGGAGCAAAGTCGGCGGCCTGGATATTTTCAATCTCGGGCTTGGGGGCGGTGTCCTGGGCAACGCGGGCGAGAGCGCCGGGGGAGAGAAGGCTGGTGACGGCTTTGGGAGCGAGGGCGACGGCAAGCTCGCCCTGCTTCGAGACGGAGAGCAGGCGCGCATTGGAGATGCCGAGGGGGTGGGCTCCGGAGCCGTTGGCGGGGACGGAGTAGATTTCCGGCGGCGCGCCTTCCCAGGCGGCGGTGTAGAAGACGGTGCGGCCATCGGGAGAATAGCGGGCATTGTCCCCGGTGCCGCGGCGCCAGGTGAGCTGGTGGAAGCGGGCGCCGCGGACGGGATGGAGAGTGAGCGCGAGACGCCAGCCGAGGAAACCGGCAATCAGAACGATCGCGACGAGAACGGCGGGCACGATCCAGCCGCGGCGGGGATGGCCTTTGGCGGCGGCGATGGGGGCGGAGCCGGTGAGGGTCGAGAGGGAGTCGAGATCGAAGGCGAGGTCGCGGGCGGACTGGAAGCGGTGGTCGGGGGACTTTTCGAGGCAGTGGCGGGCGATGCGGTCGAGAGCGGGCGGGATGCGCTGGCCGGAATCCTGAAACTCGGGGGGCTCGTCGTTGAGGATGGCGGTCATGGTCTCAGCGGCGGTATCGCGTTTGAAGGCGCGCTGGCCGGTGAGCATTTCGTAGAGGACGGCGCCGAAGCTGAAGATATCGGTGCGGGGATCGACGGGGGCGCCGCGGACCTGCTCGGGCGACATGTAGCCGACGGTTCCCATGACGATGCCTTCGCCGGTGGCGGTGCCGGGAACGGTGATGGTGGCGTCAGCGTGGGAGCCGGGTTTTTCAACTGCTTTGGCGAGGCCGAAGTCGAGGATTTTGGCCTGGCCGTCGCGGGTGATGAAGATGTTGTCGGGCTTGAGGTCGCGGTGGACGATGGTGCGGGCGTGAGCGGCGGCGAGTCCCTGGGCGATTTGGGTGGCCCAGGCGACGGCCTTGCGGTGGGAAACGGCGCCGCGGGCGAGGATGTCGCGCAGGCTCTCGCCTTCGAGGAGCTCGGTGGCGATGTACGCGGTGCCGTCCTGGTGGCCGATGTCGTAGAGGGCGACGATGTTGGGGTGGCTGAGCGCGGCGACGGCGCGGGCTTCCTGCTCGAAGCGGCGGAGGCGATCGGGATCGGAAGCGAAGGAGGGAGGCAGGACTTTGAGGGCAATGTCGCGGCCGAGGCGGGGATCGCGGGCGCGATAGACCTCGCCCATGCCGCCGGCTCCGAGGAGAGACAGGATTTCGTAGGGGCCGAGGTGGACGCCGCTCGCCAGAGTCATAGGTGGGGTGAGACGGATTATAGATGCCACAGCGTTCAGTGCACAGTCTCCAGTGCCCAGTCCACAGTCCACCGTCCACCGTGCGCAGACGTGCTTGCGGGGGCGGGAGAGAGGCAGCGGCAGGCGGAGTGGGAAAGTGGTCATGGGCGGGGAAATCATTGCGGTGGTATCGTCGCCCCATCCGGTTGATTAAAGGAGATCGGGAAATGAGGAAAGTTGGGTTTTGCCTTGCTCCCCTGCTGGCGATTTCGCTGAGCGCGATGGCGCAGACCCCGAAGCAGCCGCCGACCACGCTGCGCGGGATTCTGCTGGAGCAGCTGAAGACGACGCACGACCAGGAAGACTGGTTTGTGCCGGCGAAGGTAGCGGTGGCCGGGCTGACGGCGGATCAGGCGAAGTGGAATCCGGGGCACGGCGGACATTCGGTGGGGCAGCTTGCGTACCACCTGTGGTACTGGGACTCGCGGGCGCTGGACCGTTTCAACGGGGTGAAGCCGGGCCCTTATGACGGCAACAACGATGAGACGTTCAGCGACTTCACCGCAGCGCAGTGGGACGATCTGGTGAAGAAGCTGGATCAGGTGCAGGTGGACTGGGAGAAGGCAGTGGAGTCGGCGGACGATGCGAAGCTGGCGGCGAACGCATCGCTGGTGGAGCACGTGGCGATGCACAACGCGTACCACATCGGGCAGATCCTCTACGTGCGCAAGCTGGAGGGGGTGTGGGATCCGAGCAAGGGCGTGAAGTGAGGGGCGTGTCCCGGCGCGGCCGGGAGTGAATCAGGGCCCGCGATGAATCGGCGGCTGTGCGCGGCGGCGCAACGGCCATCCCGGACATTGGAGGCCCTTCGACGGAAGCGCGCGGACGCCATGAGCGGCCGCCGGCGCACTTCGGGAAGCTCCGGGCGGGTTCCCCGGCTTTACACGCCCAGGAGGCGCCAGTAGACTTGGAATTTCGGAGCTGAGGCGTGGTGCGCCTGCACCCTGCCTCGGATTGTGTGTGGAGGCTTCCATCCCCCCTTCCGAATTTCAGCATCAACGTCAACGGCGGTACCAGAGGAGAGTGGCATGGCATCAGGTGTGGAAGATAAGGTGAAGCAGATCATTGTCGAGCAGCTGCAGGTGGATGAAGCGGAGGTAACTCCGACGGCTTCGTTCCAGGAAGATTTGGGCGCCGATTCTCTCGATGTGGTCGAGCGGGTGATGCAGTTCGAGGAAGCGTTCGATCTTGAGATTCCGGATGAGGACGCCGAGAAGATCAAGACGGTGAAGGATGCCATCGAGTACATCGAAAAGAACGCGAAAGGCGGCAAGTAGACTTGCAACGACGCGTCGTTGTCACAGGGCTCGGCCTGGTATGCGCGGTGGGCCATACCGCTCCCGAGGTCTGGAACAACCTGCTGGCCGGCCAGAGCGGGATCGCCACGATCACCAGCTTTGACACGACCGCTTTCCCGGTCACTTTTGCGGCCGAGGTGAAGCACTTCGATCCGCTGCAATTCGTGGAAAAGAAGGAATCGCGCAAGATGGGGCGGTTCATCCATCTGGCTCTGGCGGCGACGCACGAGGCGATGGAGAGCTGCGGGCTGAAGGTGGATGCGTCGATCGCCGAGCGGGTAGGGGTGTTTATCGGGTCGGGGATTGGCGGGTTCGACGTCATCGAGCGCGAGCACAACAACATGCTGCAGGGCGGCCCGCGCAGGATCTCCCCGTTTTTCATTCCGGCAACGATTATCAATCTGGCGGCGGGGCAGGTGAGCATTCGCTACGGGGCGAAGGGGCCGAACGAGGCGACGGCGACGGCGTGCACCACCAGCGCGCACTCGATCGGCGACGCGTATCGGATCATCGAGCGGGGCGACGCCGATGTGATGATCGCGGGGGGATCGGAAGCAGCCATCACGCCGATGGGGGTGGGAGGATTCGCCGCCATGCGCGCGCTTTCGACGCGCAACGACGATCCGGCGCACGCCTGCCGGCCGTTCGACCGGGATCGCGACGGATTTGTGGTCGGCGAGGGGTCGGGCATTCTGATCCTGGAGGAGCTGGAGCACGCGAAGGCGCGGGGCGCGAAGATTATGGCGGAGATCATCGGCTACGGCATGAGCGCCGATGCGTACCACATGACCGGCATGCCGGAGGATGGCGACGGCTGTTTTCGCGCCATGCAGAATGCGCTGAAGAGCGCAAAGATCGAGCCGGGCCAGGTGGATTATGTGAACGCCCACGCGACCTCGACGACGCTGGGCGATGTGGTCGAGTCGAAGGCCATGCAGCGGCTGTTCGGCGAGCACGCCACCAGCGGCAAGCTGATGATCAGCTCCACCAAGTCGATGACCGGGCACCTGCTGGGCGGCGCGGGCGGCCTCGAAGCCGGCATCACCATCCTGGCGCTGATGAACCAGACAGCGCCGCCGACCGCTAATCTGGACCACCCCGATCCGGAGTGCGTGCTGAACTATGTGCCGAAGACGCCGCAAAAGGGGCGGATCGACATCGCGCTGTCGAACTCCTTCGGCTTCGGCGGGACGAACGGATCGCTGATCTTCCGCCGCTGGGAGTAGCTCAGCGTTCCGATTTCCGGATCACCAGCTTCAGCCCCGACCAAACCTCATCCACCGCGCAGACTTTGATGTCGACGAAGCCGAGGGGCAAAGCGGCTTCGCGGACGGTGTCTTCGGTGATGTCGGTTGCGACCTTCGACGCTTTCTTCGGCCAGGAAACCCAGACGGTTCCGGCGGGATCGAGGAGTTTGCGGAGGGGCTTCAACCGGGCCGCCATGTCCTTCTTCCGGGTAACGAAGAGGTGGGCCATCTCGAGGCTGGGTTGGGGCGCTTTCAGCAGGGAGGAAGAGACGCCACAGGCGGCAATTTCCGCAGCCACGGCAGCGGGCATGCCCATGCGCCAGGTGCGCTGGCCGTCTTTCACGCCGAGCTTCTTTGCCAGCGGCGTCCCTGCGTATCCGGCAGGCATGGGTGGCTCTCCTGTGGCGATCATCAGACCGCGGACCGAGCCGATTTGCAATCGAAATCCGCCCCGAAACGGCTCGCGTCCGAGTCAAGGCGGGGTTTTGTGACAGATTTTTCAGCTTACTATTGCGAAATTGTTACGTTTTCTGACTCCTTGGCACAGGTTGGCGACTATGATCGGTAGGGGTTCGGACAGAAGGAATTGCCGGACTTCCGGGACCACAATCGGCAAAGTTCACAACGGACTGCAAGACGCTCTCTGAGGCCTCTGCACTCGCGCGAGGAAAGGTTGGGCTCGATGAGCGTTTTTCTGGTGAACCCCAGTGACAATTCTTTTGGCACGGCTGTAATCACGCCACGGTGGCTGTTTGTGCTGGCGGCGGCAACGCCCCCGTCGGCGGGGGATCCGATTCTGGTCGACGAGTCGCTCGACCCGATTGCGCCGGAGCGCATTCAGGCGGGAGACATTGTGGGCATCAGCGTCCACACCGGGAACGCCCTGCGGGGCTATCAGGTGGGACGGATGGCGCGGGCGCGTGGCGCGTGGGTGGTCTATGGCGGAATCCACGCGACGCTGTTTCCGGAAGAGGCGCTGGAGCAGGGCCAGGCGCACGCGGTGGTCAAGGGCGACGGCGATGTGGCGTGGGCGAAAGTGGTCGGCGACTGCATTGCCGGTCATCCGAAGCAGATTTACGAGGGCGGCCGCATCGATGGAACGGATTTCCTGGCGGCGCGCTGGGACCTGATGCAGCCGGAGAAGTACATGTGGGCGTCGGTGCAGACGATTCGCGGATGTCCGAAGCACTGCTCGTTCTGCAGCGTGTGGCGCACCGACGGGCAGAAGCCGCGGCAGCGGCGGCACCAGAGCGTGATCGACGAGATCATCGATCTGCGGCGCATCGGCTTCAAGTTCATTGCCCTGGCCGACGATAATTTCTATCCGGTCACGCTGACCGATCTGCGGCTGGCGCGCGAGCAGAACAACCTGGCCAAGCTGGAAGAGCTGACGGCGATTCGCGAGGAGCGATTTGCGCTGATGGAGGAGTTGGCCAAGCTGCCCCAGGACATGGTGTTCTTTACCCAGATCACGATGGAAGCGGGCGAGGACGGCGACTACCTCGATGCCATGCGCAAGGCGAATATCAAGGGCGCTCTGGTGGGCGTGGAAGCGGTGACGCCGGAGGGGTTGAAGGCGGTCTTCAAGGACTGGAATTATTCGGGCGAGGCGCTGGCCACGCAGCTGCAAAAGTTCAACCAGCATGGGGTGCACGTGCTGGGCTCGTTTATCTTCGGGCTGCCGACCGACAAGCCGGCGACCTTCGACGCGACCGTAGAAATGGCGATGAAGGCGGGCGTAACCTTTGCGCAGTTCGTGATGATGACGCCGTTTCCGGGAACGGTGGACTTCATTCGCTGGGAAAAGGAGCAGTCGGTATCGCCGACCATGGTGGGCGATGTGCCGATCACGCGCTACTGGCTGATTCCGACGGAGGTTCGGCCGAAGATGTTTACGCCGCACCCGTCGATGAGCTCCGACGAGATTCGGGATCGGACGCAGAAGGTGTGGGACCGGTTCTATAACTGGAGCGCGATCTGGGAGCGGTCCGGATGCTGTCCCAACTGGAGCTCGCGCCTGGCGTTTATCTTCTTATCCAAGCTCTATCGCCAGATGTATGCGGGGACGGGGATTTCGAGCGACAGCGCGCGGCGCAAGAAATCGAAAAGTTGGGCGCGGTGGACGGCGCGGCAATGCAAGCGGCTGTTCCGGGCGAAGCCCATGCCGGAGCTGCGGTCGCCCGACTGGGGCGAGGCGTACGCGCGGCCGGCGTTTCTGCGGGAAGAGCTGGGGGAGCCGGCACGGTTTACCGTTCTGGAGAACTGACGGCCGTCCGCATCAGAAGGTGACCGACGGCATCCATGCGCCGGTGGGTTCGTTGTAGAGGCCCAGAGTCATCAGGGTCATGGGCTGGACAATCCGCAGGCCATGGCCGAGGCACCAGCGCAGAAGAGTGGTATTGCGCGAGGGGAGAAGGATCCCGGTCCCGCCGAAAGACTCGGCCGATGCGATCAGCGCCTGCAGGTCGAGATTCGTTTCCGCGGTTGCGTGCCCGAAGAGGGCGAGAGAGCTGGCGTAACCGGTGATGCGGCCATCGCGCTCGACGACCAACGCGCTTTTCTGCTGTATGCCGTCGGCCAGTTCGTGGCCTCGCTCGAAGCCATGCACCTGGCGGGAGAGCTGGTTGCAGGCTTCAAGGTCGGCGGACTCCGCGGGCCGCACGGCATATCCGGCCACCGCCCGATGCGTGGGCCGGCCCTGCAGGCAGGCGAGAGGTTCGCGAATATCGAAACCTAGGCTGGTGTAGAGCGCCAGGGAGCGATTGTGAAAGGCTGCCTGGACGAGGCGGATGCCAGGGGCTCGACGCTCGCGGGCGCGATCCATCACGGCCTGCATGAGCTTGCGCCCGATGCCGCGATTCTGCACACCGGGATCGATGGTGATGGGGCCGATACCGGCGACGATGGAGCGCTCGTCGAGACAGTTGCTGCCGACGATGCGCCCTTCGTTCTCGGCGACCACACAATAGAAGCCCGGGTGTCCGAAGAGCAGGGTGAGCGCCCCGATGGCGGCTTCCTGATTCGGAAAGTCGCAGGGGAAATTGTGTTCGGCATTGATGGTGGAGAAGGCCTTGTAGCAGATAGCACCGCAGACGGCGGCGTCCTCGGACGTGGCCTGTCGCAGGGTGACTTCCGGCTCTTCGTTCTCCGGCATCGCTGGTTCTCCTGAAAGGCAGCGAGAAGTATACCGGCCAACGGCAATGATCAGGGTACGAAGACGGCGATGCGGCTTGCGGACCTCAGTAGTAGAGGTACTTGCGCCACTTCTGATCGGAGTGGCCGATCATGCGCATGATGTGGCGGCTGGTGTGCAGCGTGAAGGGGCGCGGCTCGCGCTGCAGCTTCATGTGCATGAGCTCGCCAAGCATGTGATTGCCCTTGCGGCGATTGCAGGAGTGGCAGGCCGCCACCAGGTTTTCCCAGGTGGAGAGGCCGCCGCGGGAGCGGGGGACGACGTGGTCGAGGGTGAGCTCGGCCGAGGGCAAAATAACGCCGCAGTACTGGCAGGTGTTGCGGTCGCGCAGCAGGATGTTCTTGCGGGACAGGGCGCGGGTCTGGTGGGGGATGCGGCGGTATTCGAGCAGACGAATAACGGACGGCATGGCCATGCGCACGCGGGCGGAATGCAGCTCCGTCGCCTGCTCCTCTTCGGTGCGAGCGACCCCTTTCAGCACCAGGACCAGAGCGCGCCGCGCGCCGCAGATATTGATCGGCTCGTAGGAAGCATTCAGCACCAGCACGGGCGTCTGCAGCGCCTGAGTGGTGGTGACGATGCGCATTCCGTCGGCGCCGCGGTTCTCGCCGGCGTGCGCGATCGCCTGGACTTTTCCCAGGGTTTGTCTGCGAGCGTGAACACCAGCTTTCCCCAACGACATACATCCTCCGTTCAGGTTTGAGCTAACGTGCAGCGCCGCCGGCCGGAGCCGTGCGGCTGTCCTCCCAGTAGACAAAATCCTCTTCCATCGGAATCTCAGCGGTAGCCGATTCCGCAGACCGCGATATTGCGGGTTGCATCGCAAATTCTTTCTGCGCGCGGGCGACGGTTGCCACCCAAACCGACGCGGCTCCGGCACGCCGCAGGGCCGCCGAGCAGGCTCGAGCCGTGGCGCCGGTAGTGTAGATGTCATCGATCAGCAGGATGTTCTTTCCCTCGACCGCTGCCGGCCGGGGGACAAAAAAAGCGCCGCGGAGGTTCACGCGACGCTGATGCGGGGTGAGGCCTGCCTGGCTTTCGGTCGCGCGCCGCCGTTCCAGCAGCTCCGGGGCCGGCCGGACCGCCATGTCGGGGCGTCTCCTGCGCAGGGACGCGATCGCGCCGCGCGCCAGCAAGCCCGCCTGATTGAATCCGCGCTGGCGTTGCTTCTTTCGGAAGAGCGGAACCGGAACGACGAGCAGATCCGGGGGCAGATCAGGAACGGCCAGCAGCTGGTGGGCGAGCAAGGCGCCCAGGCGCGCGGCCATTGGTTCCATGCCGTCGTATTTGAGCAGGTGGAGCAGCGTCCGCAGCGTGCCGCGATAGGCTCCATGGGCAATCGCCTTCGCGAAATCCGGCGGCTGGACGCGGCAGGGGCGGCACAGCGTCTCGCCGGTGAGCTCCGGGTCGGAGGCCAGCGCTTCGCCGCAGCGGGCGCACAGGGCGTTGGATTGTGCGGGGAGATCGTTCCAGCAGGACGAACAGACAGGCAGGCGGGTGAAACCGGAAAGAGGGGCGCCGCAAACGCGGCAATCGGCCGGGAAAAGAACCGAGGAGAGGCTGTCGAGGGCAACATTCAGGGGACTTCGGAGCACGCGAACCACAGCGCGCCACGCAGAAACATCGGATGGCGGAACTTCGGGCGTCAGGGAAAGGCTCTGACTGAAGACACACCTCTCTTTGGAGAGCCGGACGGAGCGGCTCCCGTTGGCTGCAGTATACGGGGGAACAGGATGCCCGGCAACCGCGAAGCGCGGCGGCGCGGCGGCGGGTACTCTAACCAAAGACGCATCGCGGCCTGTCGATCGCAGCGTCGCCGAACCGATGAACGCATCCTCTCTTCGCGAACTCGTCGATGCGCTGTCGCAGCATGCAGGCTTTTCCGCGGCCGGCCTCGCCGCCGTACCGGAAGCGGGATCGGCGGACGATGAGGAGGAGCGCCGCCGCTTCGCCGACTGGATCGACGCGGACCGCGCCGGCGAAATGGAATATCTGAAGCGCCGGGACGAGGCGGGCCGCCTGCTCCGCTCCTCGCTGCGGGTCGCGCTGCCATGGGCGCGTTCGGTGATCGTGTGCGCGGCGAACTATCACGCGGCGGCGCCCCGGTCCCTCGACCCGGCCCCGGAAGGGGCGGGCTGGATCGCGCGCTATGCGTGGACGGGAAACGGCAGCCGCCCGACGGATTATCACAGGGTCCTGCTGCGCCGGGCGGAAGGTTTGCGGGATCGTCTGGCGGCCGAGCTGGGCCCGTTCGAGTCCCGCTGCTTTGTCGATACCGGACCGGTGGTGGAGCGGGTGTACGCGCGCTACGCCGGAGTCGGCTGGGTGGGCAAGAACACGTGCGTGCTGAACCAGCGACTGGGCTCATGGATGTTTCTGGCAGTCGTCGTGACGTCGCTGGAGGTTCGGGAGCAGGCCGGCCTGCTCGCGGCCGATCGCTGCGGATCGTGTACCCGGTGCATCGACGCCTGCCCGACGGATGCGCTGACGGGGCCGCGGCAGATGGACGCCAGCCGGTGCATTGCCTATTTGACGATCGAGAAACGCGGCGTCATTCCTGAGGAGC
>JBAUGH010000136.1:0-6094 GCA_049679565.1 Acidobacteriaceae bacterium | reverse complement strand
GTCCGTAAGCCCCAGAAACCGCAGGGCAGACATCAGCGCACCGTGGTCAGCGCCGGACAGCCAATGCAGTACTCGGCGATCCAATGGACCAGAGGGAACGGTGCTCTCACCCAAGGTGTCGAGCGTGCTCTTGAAAACGCCCCATGTCACATAGGGCGGAACGACCTTGGACGATTCACTGGCCATACGGCCTCCTGTGTTTCTAATTTTGTACCTTAACCCAGACGTGGAGGAAAATCAAGTGACAGACGCCGTTGTTTACGACAATAAAGCAGTGATAGTACGATCGTGGGGGGACAAGCCTGTACGGATGACGCTTCACTCTGTCTCGCAAACTCATTGTTATGTTGGTGTAAGCGCGTCTAGCAGGGACATTGGCGTTCCAAAAGAGCAGGTCTTCTGGTTCACGGAAGACCGCTTCAGCGCGCTGTCTGAGGCCTACACTACTCGCAATCTGCGTCATTTACGCACACTTTATTCACAGTTTCTTTTGGAGGATTTGCCTTGCAATAAGTATCAAAATAATGTAGACTCTTCACATGATAAGGAAAGCGTCTCCGATATTGAGGGAGTTACGGTTAGCGGCGGTCAGTGAGGATGCTGCGGTTGCGTTCCTCGAAAAACAGCGTTTCGGGGAAACCCCATTCTGTCCTCGCTGCGGAGAGACAAACGTGTACATCATGATCCAGGGCGACGCGCGTAATAAGGACTATCGCTGGCGGTGTCGTGGTTGCCTGAAGATGTTCACTGTCCGGACCGGTACGGTATTCGAGGAAACTCGGCTACCGCTTCGAGTCTGGGTCTACGCGATCTGGAAAGCAGCATCGGGCAAAAAGGGATACAGCGCCTTGCAGCTTTCGCGCGAAATGGAGATTACGCACAAATCGGCCCTGTTTGTTCTACGCCGCATTCGTCACGGTATCGGTGACACATCGGTAGCGAAACTGACGGGCACCATCGAAGCCGATGAGGTCTACATCGGAGGCAAGCCCCGTTACAAAGGTCGCACCGATACGAAGTATTGGGGTCGGGGAACGAAGAAAACGCCAGTTGCAGGCGTCGTACAGCGTGGGGGAGATGTTCGTTTCCGCGTGGTGCCCCGGATCACTGCGGGGCACCTGCGCGATTTCATCACCGAGAACGCTGATCGCTCCTGCCGCATCATCACCGACGATTTCCCGGCATACAAGGGAGTCGGCGTAGCATTCACCGGCGGTCATCACTCCGTGCGTCACAGTGCGAAACAGTATGTGCGGTGGGGAACAGACATTCACTCCAACACGATTGAGGGCGTGTTCTCGCTGTTGCAGCGCGGGATCATGGGCACGTTTCACAGCGTCAGCCGGAAGCATCTCCCAAACTACCTGAACGAATTTCAGTTCCGCTGGAACACTCGCAAGATGGACGATGGAGAGCGCGTGGCGCGGGCGATTCGCCAAATGGAGGGGAAGCGGCTGGAATACAGGGAATCCGTGGACCAGCCGCCCTATTTCGTGCCTACTTCGAACTGAGATTGTGAAGAGTGTGGAAGGTCTTCGCTGTTGCTGTCTTCGCCTCTTCATAACGCCGTCCCGAGAGTTTCGGAGCCGGGCCGTACTTCTTCATGATTTCTGCCTGAGCCTTAAGGTACTCAGCCGCTGCCGCCTTCGCTTCGCTCTTTGACATTAGATTCGCTCCTGCCTTTACTTCGGTCCGGTTAGATCAGGTTGAGGGAATACCTGGTCAACGATGTACTCAGCGAAGTATGTCACCCAAAACTTCTGAATCAACTTCTTCTGCTTAAGATGCGCCTCGAACGCCGGGTCGATCTTGATGGCGTTCTGAATCACCGAAATCACATCGCCCACTTTTACCTGCTCTCCGGACGGTTCGCAGGCCTGAGCATATTTTAGCGCGGTGTGAGCCATCCCCTTGTACTTCTCAGGAGAGCTTGCGTACAGTTTGTCGAAGCCCTTACCCTTCAGCCGGTGAAGTCGTTCTGTATCAATGCTCATCTTAGAGGTAGCGGAGCAACAACACGGCACCATACCCTGCGGTCAGCAAGAGAAGCAAGAAGAATCCCCACGCCGCTGTGGGAAACAGGCACGGAATGCGCCAGAGTAGCCAACAGAGACATACGGCGGCATCTGCCAACGCCAGAACAAACGGGAGCAGGCCCATTTTCCCAGCGTTTTCATACCTTGTAATCGTCTCGTCATCGGTGTTTTCTGGCGGAAACGTACTGGCCTGTGAAAACACGAACCCAGCGAAGACAAGCAGGAGCCCTGCGAGTGCCACTGCTGCTCCCATTATGGCGATCATTACGTCTTTGGCGTCAGGCACGGAAAAATCATACTCTGGACGCTCATTTCAACAAGTACCTAGTCCCGATCCAAAGTAATGACTCCACAAAACAAACGAGTTACATCTCACTAAGTCGAAAGAAACTTGGCAGTGTTTAGCTCTGGATATGATATTCTGGACTTATAGGGTAAAAAAAAAGAAAAGGGGTCGCCTCCGGGCGGCCCTTTTTGTTTGGGCGGGAAGACGCGAGCAGCAACAATCGCAGTCCCCCCGACCCCGGGAAGGTGGATTGAACCAATGAGGTGGATGCAGAACACAGGTTGCAAACGGCTGCAATGCGCAGGGCGTACCCGGTATCGGGCTTGCCCCGCGCTCGCCGGGCTCATCGTGATTCTGGCCGCGTTGCTTACCAGCCACGCGCCGGCGCAGGTGATCACAACTTCGGTGCAGGGCACCGTCTATCGGGCTAACGGAACCGTCGCCGCGGGCTCTGTTCTGATTAGCTGGACGGCCTTTACCACGCCCCAGAACCAGGCGATTGCCCCCGGCACTCTGAGCGCTGCCATTGCCGCGGACGGCTGGCTCAGCGTTAACCTTATCCCCAATGCCGGCGCGCTGCCCGCGGGGAGTTACTACACCGCCGTCTATCACTTATCCGACGGTACCGTGCGCCAGGAGTACTGGGTGGTCCCCGCATCGGGCACCGCGGCGCTCTCCGCTGTGGAGTCGGACCTGCAGCCCGCCCAGCAAACCGGAGGCGGCGTCTCTTCGACTTATGTGCAGAGTGCCATCGCCTCGGCCACCGGCGGATTCCTGTCCTTGTCCGGCGGCGCCATGACCGGACCGCTGACCCTCAGCGGCGATCCCATGGCGACCAATCAGGCCGCGACCAAACACTATGCCGATCAGTTAGCGGCAGCGGCTCTCCCGGTTGCCGGCGGCACGCTGACCGGCCCGCTGACCCTCAATTCCACAACCGGCAGCCAGCCCGGTGTCGCTCTCGCAGGCCCCTTCAACTTCGGCCTGCACCTCAGCGCCCCGCCCGCCGGAAGCGATGGCTCCGTAGCCAGCGTCGGCTGCGGCTCCGGCTCCTGCTCTTCAACCACCCCCGCCTATAACTTCCTCAGCGGCAGCAATGCCGCCGGCGGCAGCGACGCGCTCAGTTACAATCCCGCCTCCGGGAGCTGGAACTGGACCAGCGGAACCGGCACGAATTCCGCCTGCAGCGCGAGTCTCGGAACCTCCGGCCTGTCGCTCCTTTGCACCGGCTATAACTCCCGCTTCGATAACTCCGGCAACCTCTACATTCCGGGAGTTATGCACGGCCAGACGGGAGTCACCGGCGCCACCATCGATGGAGAATTTACCGTCGACGGAACCACTTATACCTCGCTCAATGCCGCGTGGAGCGCGGCCGTCGCCGCGGCCAACGCCAGCGGGCACAATCAGACCCTCCGGCTCGGGCCCGGCGCCTATCCCGTCACCGCCACCCTGGCGGAGCCGGCCAACGGCGCCTGCGTCAGCCTGCTCGGCTCGGCCGGCGCTACCGTTAACGCCGACAGCCCGCAGATTGCCACCACCCTCACCGTCCCGGCTTCCCTGGGCGGCGACATCGTCTTCCTCGGCAATGCGGCCCAGGCCCAGGGCTGCACCTTCCGCGATCTCAACCTGCTGGCCGCCGGCAACGCCACCCATGGCTTCGAGATGCAGTGGTTTCGCGGCCTGCTCATCGAGAACGTCGCGGTGAACGATACCACCGCGGAGGGCATTCTGCTCGGCGAAGCAAGCACCGCCGCCGGCCATCAGGCCAATTTCGTCCTGCGCGACGTCACCGTCAGCAGCAGCAGCGCCGCCTTCACCCCCGCCAGCCGCCCCGCTTACGGCATCCATCTGGCCAGGACCGCCATCGACAGCCATCTCGATAACATCACCGTGCGCAACGCGCTCACCGCCGCCGTCTACAACGAAGGCACCGGCAACACCGGCTATCTCATCCACGGCTTCGGCTATCCCTATACCTGCACCACCGCGCCCTGCAGCAACACCGCCGCTTCCGGATCGGCGGCCAACGCGTCTTATGCGACCAGTTATGTCATCGACGATGTGGGCGGCTCGGGCAGCGTCTGGACCGATACCTACATCGACTCGCCCGCCATCGCCGGGTTCTACATCGGCGCCAACGGCATCGCCATCCATGGCGGGCACATCCAGTGGCCCGACGTCACCAGCTTTCCCGCAGCCAACCTGGCGTATGTGGCGGCTAACGTCAGCAACAACCTGCTCATCGCCGACATCGATTGCCTGGAGATGGCGGCCGGCGTCAACTGGATCACTTACTCCGGAACCTCCGGCAATCCCCCGACTTACTCGAGCGTCCACCACCTCACCGGCTGCGGCAATTATGTTCAGGCGCTCGAGCCCGCCGAAGTCACCGGCTTCTCTTCGGGCGGCGCCAACATCAACGATCTCAGCGGAGCCGTGCCCCGGGTCTGGTCCACACCGGTCGCCGCCGCTGCCAGTTATCCGGCCTATGTGGCCCAGATGTATACCGGCTATCAGGGCGATGCCTTCCAGGCCCACTTCTCCGGCCTCAACCCGTTCTTCAACGTTACTTACCAGGGAAGCATCCGCTCGAACGGCGGCCTCGCCCTCTCGACCGTCATCAACGCCGCTTCCGCCCTCACTCTGACCGCGGCCAACAGGAACGTCATCGCCAGCGCCGCGGCCGGCGCTCAAATCCTCACCCTTCCCAGCTGCTACACGCCGCTGCCCGACCGGGCCGCGCCCACCGGCATGGAGTTCACCATCATCAAGTCCGATACCAGCGCCAACGCCGTTACCCTCGCGACCGTCAGCTCCGAGAACATCAACTACAACGGCGTCTCTGCATCCACGCTCGCGATGGCGACCGCGGGCAAACGAACCCTGGTCTGCGGTCCCGACTACAACTGGTACGCCTACTAACCGGGCCGCCATGAAAACGCAGGACCTGCCCCCTACCCAAAACGACCTCAGGTGCATGCGCGAGCGCATGGACCTGAGCGCGGAAGAGACGATCGCCGTGACAAAAGAATGTCTGAAAATCCGCAACCGCCTCGGCGCAACCGTGCCCCTGGTCGCCAACCGCTCGCAGCAGAACTACACGCAGACGTCCTGGGGAAAACAAAGAAACATCGTCCTCAAGGCTCGTCAGATGGGCATCACCACCTGGATCGCCGGGCAGTTCTTCCTCCGCACCATCACCCATCCCGGCACCACCACCGTGCAGGTGGCGCACACCCAGGAAGCCGCCGAGCAGATTTTCCACATCGTGCACCGCTTCTTCTTCAACCTTTCTGACGGGATCCGCGATGACCGGCTGAAGTCGGCCCGGGTCACCCGCAGGCGCATCGTCATCCCGCAGATCGACTCGGAATACCTGATCGAGACCGCCGGCGACCGCAACGCCGGCCGCGGCCTCACCATCACCAACCTGCACTGCACCGAGCTGGCCCACTGGCCCGGCTCGGTCTCCGAAACGCTGGGCGGCCTGCTCGCCACTCTCTCGCCCGCCGGCCAGCTGGTCATGGAATCCACCCCCAACGGCGCCGGCGGCTGCTTCTGGCAGGAGTGGCAGGACGCCGCGAAAACCGGCACCGCCCGGCACTTCTTCCCCTGGTGGCTGGAAGATGCCTACACCGCCGAGCCGCTCAGCGACGACTCGCTCCGCGAAGACGAACGAAAGCTGCGCGACGAACACCGGCTGAGCGCCGGACAAATCGCCTTCCGCCGCCAGATCCGCGACCGCTTCCGCCGGCTCGCCGTCCAGGAG
>JBAUGH010000135.1:0-10040 GCA_049679565.1 Acidobacteriaceae bacterium | reverse complement strand
TCGTCTCGGCATGGACATCCAAACCCAAACATCGTAACTTTTCCTGCATGACCGGCTCCCTTCCGCTTGTGGCTCTGAACTGCGTGTCCTGATAAACACACAGCCTAACCCACGATCAGCGCATCGGTGCCGGTCACTCCATACTGACTGAAGTCAACAGATGATCCAGGGGGCACGGATCCGGAAAGACGACTCTTCGGCGAAGCGGCGGAAGCCCGTTCTAACCAAGCTTCCGCCGCCTTCGCTGTGTCTCGCGCATGACGATCGTCGAAACGTCAACTTCTTATTTCGTTGGCTCCATCCCCGCAATGACCTCAGCAATTTTATCGAGTATCTGGTTCCAGCCCTCCATTTGACCGCTATTTTTCGCGCTCTCCATGGGTTCATTTCCGATGAAGGTGAGTTTCGTCTGGCCGTTTCCGAGATCCTCAAAGAGGGTCACGTCGTATGCACCGTCGATGGCCTCATGTTCAATTCCTGATTCCGCAAGGTCAATCTTGTTTCCCTTCGAGTCGGAAAAGTACATGGAGGAAACGATCTTCTCGTACGGAACAATCTCATGGTATTCAACCGCATTCCAGCCCTCCTGCCCATCCGGCGCCTTCATGCAGCAGAGGAGTTTTCCTCCCACGCGAAAATCCATCTTGCAAACAGGCGCCGTAAAGCCCTTCGGGCCCCACCACTGCATGATGTACTTCGGGTCTGTCCACGCCTTCCAAACCAGCTCGCGTGGGGCATCGAAAATCCTTGTAACGACCATCCGCTCAATTTCGCTCACCGTGTTATCTGTCATCTCTGACCTCCTCTTTTTTCATTTGATTTACAACTGCTTCCAGTTTGTCGAAGCTCTCTTCCCAGAACCGGCGATAGCTAATCGCCCAGTCGCTGACGGTCTTTATCGCCTCCGGCCTGAGCGTGCACACACTCTCTCGTCCACGCTTCTTCTTGATCACAATTCGCGCGCGCACCAGGCAGGCGATATGTTTTGAAATCATCTGCTGCGAGAGTGCAAACGGTTTCGTCAATCCATGCACAGAGGCTGGCCCATGGGAGAGTCGTTCGATCATGGCCCGGCGGGTCGGATCAGACAGAGCCGCAAATGTTGTACTAAGATTACCCACAACCATATGGTTGTGGATAGTCCTGCCAATGTCAAGTGTGAATTTCAGGCCCTTGCCTCAGATCGAGCACAGGAGCAACCGCAGATGCCATTCGACTCCTCTTCGGTTTGCCGAAGAGTCGCTCAGGCCAGGCTCGTTCGCTGCGCGTCAGGATGACAGCCTCGAGAGGTTGGTTGGTGTTCTGCCCTGTGATCAGCTCTACGGAAATATCGCCGCGGGGCTGAAGCACAAGGTCCCTCACCCCGCGCATGCGGCAGCGTTCGGGAGGGCAGCAGTTTGGGGTGAGGCGGGTTTTTTTGATTGCCGGGGTGGACGGGCGGCCCTAGGATGTCCGCATGGAAAACCCCGAGCCAGACCCGAGCGGACCACCCCTGAGCGCGCCCGTCCTGAGTGTGGTGGTCCCCTGCTTCAACGAGCAGGATGGGGTGGAGGAGTGCTTCCGGCGGCTGCTTGGGGTGCTGGAGGCGCTGGGGATTGCGTGGGAGATCGTCTTCGTCAACGACGGATCGCAGGACGCGACGCTGCCGGCTTTGCTGGCGCTGCAGGGCGACGATGCGCGGGTGGTGGTGGTCGATCTGGCGCGGAATTTTGGCCATCAGCTGGCGGTGACGGCGGGGATTGAAACCGCACGCGGGTCGGCGATGGTGACGATCGATGCGGATTTGCAGGATCCTCCGGAGCTGATTGCCGAGATGGTGCGGCTGTGGCGCCAGGGATATCAGGTGGTCTACGGAGTGCGCACGGCGCGGCGAGGAGAAACCGGGTTCAAGCTGTGGAGCGCGAAGGCGTTTTACCGGGTGATCAACGCGCTGGCGGATGTGGAGATTCCCCTGGACTCCGGGGACTTTCGGCTGATCGACCGGCGGGTCGCGGAGGTGGTGCTGAAGATGCGGGAGCGCCACCGGCTGCTGCGGGCGATGTACAGCTGGGTGGGCTTCCACCAGATTGGGGTGCCCTATGAGCGCGCGGCGCGGTTTGCGGGGAAGACGAAGTATCCGCTGCGCCGGATGGTGGGGCTGGCGCTGGACGGGATCATTTCGTTCTCGACAGCGCCGCTGCGGATGGTGACGTTTGCGGGGATGGCGACCGCGTTTCTGGCGTTTGCCGGAGCGTTGTACGCGCTGATGGTGCGGCTGTTCACGCATCGCTGGGTGACAGGGTGGGCCACGCTGTTCATCGCGGTGACGTTCTTCAGCGGGATCCAGCTCATTTCGCTGGGGGTCATGGGCGAATATCTGGGGCGGATCTATACCGAGGTGAAGCAGCGGCCGCTGTATGTCATCCAGTCGGTTTTCCGGGACGCGCCCGAGGCTGACGTTCCCGTTGCCGCGGCGAACGCGGCCGGTGTCCTTCCAGGTTTATGAAAAGCGATTGTCGTAGAACCGGCGCGGCCCATGACTGCCGAGCCAACGTCCAGGGCACAGTATCGTTACGTTAATACCCCCATAGCCTAAAAAATCCTGCTGCGAACCGGTGTGCGAGGCGTAGAGTGGTGCCGGGATTTCCTCAGGAGCAGTGTGAGGAGGCTGCCATGTTGAAGCCTTTTCTAATCATCCCGGCCCTTCTTCTTTTGGCGCCGGCATTTTGCCAGCAGCAGACCGAGCCGGCGCAGAACCCGCCGCCGCCCGCCGCGGAACAGACTCTGTCAGCCATACCCGCGGAATATCTCAACATGGCGAACCCGGTCAAGCCGACGGAGCAGTCGCAGTCGCGCGCGAAGCAGATTTACGGCTGGGATTGCGCCATGTGCCATGGCGAGAACGGGGACGGGAAGGGCGACGTCGCCGGCGAACAGAAGTTGTCGATGCACGATTTTCGCCAATCCCTGAAGACGCTGAGCGACGGCCAGATGTTCTACATCATCCACAACGGCGAAGGCCCGCAGATGCCGGCGGAAGGCCCTCGCGCGAAGACCGATGAGGTCTGGAACCTGGTCATTTACCTGAGGAAGATGTCGAACACGCCGGCGCCGCCGGCTGCGGCGCAATAGGTCGGGTTCCCGAAACCTTCTTCTGTCGGGTCCCGGAAGCCTTGCTCTGTCGGGTTCCCGGTAGCCTTGTTCTGTCGCGAGAGAAACACAAGTTCCCTCACGCCCCACGCGTGCGCGCCGGGGTTCGGGATGACAACTGTTTGCGGTCGAGCGCGCTGGTTCGGGATGACGGGGCCGTGTGCCGGCACAACTCAGGTACGGGTGCCGGCGCTGACCGGCAATTCCAGCTGCTCGGTGTGCTCGTCGGTCCAGGGCTGGAAGCAGGCGCGGCAGCGGGCCTCATAGACCCCGGCTGCGCCCACCAGGACCAGCGACTGGCTGCTGCCGAGGCGCTGGGTGTGGACGGCGGGCGATCCACACTGCATGCAGACCGCGGAAAGCTTGATGACCTCATCGGCGATGGCCAGCAGGTCGGGGATGGGCGCGAAGGGCTCGCCGGTGAAGGTCGTGTCGAGGCCGGCCAGGATCACCCGATGGCCCATGCGCATCAGTTCGTTGGTGAGCGGAACCAGCGAGGGATCGAAAAACTGGGCCTCATCGATCCCCACCACTTCGACTACATCCGCCATGGGCATCAGCACCGCTTTCAGCTCCTCGATATTGGCGACGGTCAGGGCATCGAGGGTTTGCGAACTGTGGGAGGCGATGGCGTTGCGGTGGTAGCGCACGTCCAGATCGGGCTTGAAGCAGGCCACCCGGCGCTTCGCGATTTGCGCCCGCTTGAGCCTCCGGATCAGCTCTTCGGACTTGCCGGAAAACATGGGCCCGGTAATGACTTCAATGCGCCCGGGATGGGTTTCTGCATGCGCCGCCGCCATTGGCTCTCCTCTTCGCAGGCTGTCAGAGAAAGTTCAGTGTAGGCCCGAGGGGCGGGGGCGGATGTGGAAACCGGGGGCCCAAACTCCTCCCTGCCGGATGGGCGGAAATGCCTGACGGGTGGTTGCCGGGCGGCATCTTCCTTGACACTCCCCGGCCATTCCGCGATTCTATGAAGCAGGTTTTCCTGCGGAGAGCGGCAGTGTGCGTGCTTCAGCGGGAGGCCGTTTCCAGGTATCCGGTCCCGGGCGCGGTCGCGCTCCTGGGCTCTTCCGTGGAAATTGATTTCGTCGTGCGCCGCAAACGGGTAGATTTCCGTCCGGCCAGAAGGACTGCGCGTTGACCTCATTTGCGTTGCTGGCACCCTTTGCCCTGCCCACGGGAATTGCGGGCATGCTGCCATTCCTGCTCATCATCGTGGTGTTCTACTTCCTGCTCCTTCGGCCGCAACAGAAGAAGCAGCAAACCTGGCAGAAGATGCTCGCCGCGCTGAAATCCGGCGACCGCGTCACCACCACCGGCGGCATCCGGGGCGTGATCCTGTCCATTAAGGAAGATGCCATCCAGCTCCGGGTTCCGCCCGACAACCTGCGCATCGAAGTGGCGAAGAGCGCGATCGCCTCCGTAACTCAGGACGAGACGAAGTAAATCCATGCAGAAGAATCTCAAAGCCAAGACTCTCGGCATCATCGCCATCCTGCTCATCTTCATCTACGGCATTTTCGGGGTTCCGCACGGCGTTTCCGGGACCGCTCTGAGCCAGGGGCTGGTCGGTTCGGGCGTGTTCAGGAAGGGCATCCATCTCGGCCTCGACCTGAAGGGCGGTACCCACCTCATCCTGCAGGTGATGGTGGATGAAGCGGTGGGCGCCAGCACGGACAGCGACGTGGCCCGCATCCAGACCGATCTGCAGCAGAACGGAATCGCCGGCGCGGTGGTCTCGAAGCCCGATGAGAAGCGTCCCGACTTCATCCAGATCACCGGGGTGCCGCCGGACAAGGCGAACGACATCAACAGCGTGCTCAACGCCCGCTACGGAAGCCAGTACGACATCGCCTCCGGGGTGAACAACAGCATCACGCTGACGATGAAGGGGACGGTCGAGGCGGAGATGAAGCAGCGCGCGCTCGACCAGGCGATCGACGTCATCAACAACCGCGTGAACACGCTGGGCGTGACGGAGCCGGTGGTCGAGCCCTATCAGCTGGGCAGCTATCAGATTCTGGTGGAGCTGCCGGGCCTGTCCGATGTGGGCCGGGTGCGGGATGTGATCCAGTCGACGGCCCGTCTGGAAGCGCACGCGGTGCTGGGCGGGCCCTGGCCCGACAAGCAAACCGCTCTGCAGGCGATCGGCTCGGTTCCACCCGATGCCGAGCTGCTGCCCAGCGTTCCCGGCGCGGACAGCGAGAGCAGCAATGGCGACTGGTACGAGCTCACCAGGGTGCCCATCTGGGGCGGCACGGATATCCGCGATGCGGAGCCGGGCCACAATCCCCAGACCAACGAGCCGGAAGTCGATTTTTATCTGACCAACGCGGCGGGCGATAAATTCGGCCAGTGGACCTCTGCCAATATTGGCAAAAACATGGCCATTGTCCTGGATAACCGGGTGCAGGAAGTCGCGGTCATCAAGGGCGAAATCCACGATCAGGGCAACATCTCCGGTGGAGGGATCACCGAGCAGCGGGTGGAGGACCTGTCCATGCTGCTGCGCACCGGCGCGCTGCCGGCCTCGATCCATTACCTGCAGGAAACCACGGTGGGCCCGTCGCTGGGCGCCGACTCCATCCACCACGGGGTGGTGGCGTCGATTGTGGGCATGCTGACGGTGATGATCTTCATGCTGGTTTATTACCGGGGCGCGGGGATCAACGCCGATCTGGCCCTGTTCCTGAACCTGGTGATCCTGCTGGGATTCCTGGGCTTTACCGGGGCCACGCTGACCCTGCCGGGCATCGCCGGAGTGATTCTGACCATCGGTATGGGCGTCGATTCGAACGTGCTGATTTTCGAGCGCATCCGGGAAGAGCTGCGCGCGGGCAAGTCGCCCGCAGCAGCGGTCGATCAGGGATTTGCGCACGCCCTGACGACCATCATCGATACCCACGTCACCACCATCGTGTCGGCGGCGATTCTCTTCCTGTTCGGCACCGGCCCGGTCAAGGGCTTCGCTGTCACGCTGACCTTTGGTCTTGCCGCCAATTTCTTTACGGCGGTGTTTGTTTCCCGCGTCATTTTTGACGCGAGCCTCAGCCGCAAGCTGCACGGCGAACCGATCTCGATCTGAACAGGCGGATTTTCGTGGAACTGTTTCATGACGTAAAAATCGACTGGCTGGGGAAGAAGTGGTATTTCCTTGGCTTCTCTCTCATTTTCAGTGTTGCCGGCCTGCTTTCCATCTTCTTCTGGCACGGCCTGCCTCTCGATGTGGACTTCCGCGGCGGCACCGTCGTGCGGGTGAAGTTTGCCGAGGCGCCGAACGTGGACCAGATCCGCTCGGCCATGAACAAGGCGGGGTATCACGACGCCCGCATTTCCTCGATCGGCGCGGCCGCCAACCATGAGGTGGTGGTCACGCTGTCGCGCAAGGAGACCAGCGAAGCGGCTCTCGACCAGGGCCGGGCTGCGATCGTGCGCACCCTCAACGAGAACTACTCCGCGACCGGCCGGCAGAATGCGGGGAAGATCGACCTGGATAACGCCACCAGCGGGACCCTCACCAACTGGCTGGAGCAGCAGGATCCGGAGCATCTGGGCAATGCCCCCGACGCCGACACCCGCTATGAGGCCCAGGCCAACGCGGTGGTTCATTACCGCGACGATCTGCACAGCGGCATTATCGGCTCTGTCGATGACCTGCGCGGAGCGGTCGATCCGGCAGTATTGACGGCGCTCGAGCAGGGCAGCTATCTGTCGGGATTTTCGGTGCGCGGCGGGGAGATCGTGGGCGCCCAGGTGGGAACCCAGCTCCAGCACCAGGCGGAGCTGGCGACGCTTTACTCGCTGGCCGGGATGCTGGTGTATCTGTGGTTCCGGTTCGAACTGATCTACGGCGTCGCCGCCGTGGTTGCCTGTTTCCATGACACCATCATCACGGTGGGCGCGTTCAGCCTCACCGGCCAGGAAATCTCGCTGACGGTAATCGCCGCCATCCTGACGCTGGTCGGCTATTCCATGAACGACACGATTGTCGTCTTCGACCGCATCCGCGAGAATCTGCGGCTCAGCCGCCGCGAGCCCCTGACCCAGCTGGTGAACCGCAGCATCAATCAGACCCTGAGCCGGACGGTGCTGACCTCCGGCCTCACGTTTCTCACCGTCCTGTCCCTGTATCTGTTCGGGGGCGAGGTGTTGCGCGGCTTTTCCTTCGCCCTGGTGGTGGGCATTCTGATCGGAACGTATTCGTCGATTGCCGTGGCCGCCCCCATGCTGGTGGCCTATCAGGACTGGCGCGGGCGGCGGGGCAAGGCCGCCACCCTACCCGCAGCAAAGAAAGCCAGGGTATGATGCTGCCATCCCCCACGGGCCGTGGAAACCTGCATCCCAGTAAGGGCAGGCTGGCCCTCCGGAGCGGGAGCGGCTGCGCCCTCGCCTCGAATTGTGATATAGAACGAGAACCGGCTCTGTCCGCCGGCAACTCCCTGCGAAATCCGTCTTTGTCCTCCGTCCTCTCGGCGAGGGTGGAAAGGAAATCGGCCGGGAACAATTGGGGACCCCTGCGGTGTCTATAGAAGGTGACAACTCCTGAAAGCTCCGAGGTAGGCCATGGCAATGTTTGAAGACATCCTTCTCGAGTCCGGACACAAGATCAAGACGAAGAGCAGGTACTACACCCTCGTCGGATTGATTCTGAACGGGTCCGTGCTGGCAGCGCTGATTTTGTATCCGCTGATCTACCCCGAAGCACTGCCCAAGGCGATGATGACGACCCTGCTGGTGGCGCCGCCTCCGCCACCTCCACCGCCGCCCCCCCCGCCGCCGGAGGTTAAAGTCGTCCATGTGGTTTCCGAGCTGCTGAACAACCAGCTCACCGCCCCGACGCGAATTCCCAAAACCATCAACATGGTGAAGGAGCAGGCGGCTCCTCCGTCCGCCGGCGTGGCGGGCATGGAAGGCATGGGCGGCAGCGCCGGGGGCGTGATGGGCGGCGTGCTGGGCAGCCTCGGCAGCGGTCCGGCTCCGACGATTAAGGAAGCGCCGCCCAAGAAGATCACGGTATCTTCGGGCGTAATGCAGGGGAACCGCATCGGCGGCGAAATGCCCCAGTATCCGGCCATCGCCAAAGCGGCCAGAATTCAGGGAACTGTCGTTCTGCAGGCAACGATTTCCAAGAATGGAACGATCGAAAATCTGCGGGTGGTCGGCGGACCCCCCATGCTCCAGGCGGCCGCGATGGAAGCGGTCCGTACCTGGAGATACAAACCCTACCTTCTGAACGGGGACCCCGTGGAGGTAGAAACGCAGGTCAATGTAGTCTTCACGCTTGGCAGCTGATCCAGCCGCTCCGGCCGGCACGTCCGGCTCCGGCGCGGTTTTCCAGGGTATTTCCGGCCTCCCCGTTTCAACGCTTGTGGGGCAGGCATTCCACCATCGCTCTTCGGCATCGATCGCAGCATCGCCTCAGGAGGAAAGGTTCAAGTGATTCTCGCTCAAATCCACCATCTCGTCGCAAACCCGGCGTCTCTCGGCTTCTTCCAGGAAGGTCAGACGGTGGGCTTCAGCCCTATTGACCTGTGGAACAACATGGGCTGGCTGGCCCGTGGCGTCGTGTTCGTTCTGTTCATTATGTCGATCTGGTCTCTGGCCGTGATGATCGACCGCTGGCTCTATTTCAATGCCGCCCGCAAGCAGTCTCGCGAATTCGCGCCGCGGGTGGCCGGAGCCCTGAAGGAAGGCAAGCTGGACGAAGCCGTCAAAGTGGCCGACCGCAACAAGAAGTCGCATCTGGCCGAAGTGGTAACAGCCGGCCTGCAGGAATTCCGCAATTATGGCGGGGGCGGGGCGGTTTCGGTGGAGCAGATCGAATCCTCCAAGCGCGCTCTGGAGCGGGCTGAAGCCATCGTGCACGCCAAGCTGAAGAGGGGACTCGGCAGCCTGGCTACCATCGGCTCGACCGCGCCCTTCGTGGGACTGTTCGGAACCGTCGCCGGTATTCTCAAGGCCTTCCAGGAAATCGCCACCCAGAAGACACCGGGCATCGGCGCGGTGGCCGGCGGCATTTCCGAGGCGCTCGTCACCACCGCATTCGGCCTGTTTGTGGCCATCCCGGCGGTGTGGCTGTTCAATTACTTCACCAACCGCGTGGAGGCGTTCGACGTGGAAATGGACAACTCCTCCAGCGAACTGATCGACTACTTCATCAAGCAGAGCAATCGCCGGTAGTCGTGGGGGAGCGAACCGGGCGAGTCTGCACTTCGGACCTGCCGGGGACGCTGCATGCGGGGCGCGTGCTGCCGGCATCGGCAGGGCGCGGAACAAGCGAGAATCTTCAGCCGGGAGCGGGCGGCGAGCTCTGCTCCCGGCGCCTGATTGTCGCCCGCGATGAGAATTCCGAGCGTCGGAGCCTATCGAAATGTCACTTGCCGTAAGGAACGAAGGAAGCAAAGTCAACGCCAATATCAACGTCACCCCGATGGTGGACGTGATGCTGGTGCTGCTTATCATCTTCATGGTCATCACGCCCATGCTCCAGAACAAGGTGAACGTCGACCTTGCCACGAGCGCGAACGCTACGCCCATGGATGATGCCAACAAAGAAGATTCGGTGGTGGTCGCGATTACCCGCGACAGCCGCGTCTATCTGGGCCAGAACCAGACCAGCATCGACAACCTGGGTTCCCAGGTGCGGGACGAGCTGGAGAACAAGACCAACAAGATTGTCTATTTTCGCGCCGACGCCCGCGCCCACTATGGCACGGTGATGGATGCCATCGATGCCGTGCGCACCGCGGGAGTGGAGCAGGTGGCGATGCTGACCGAACAGCAGGGATCGTCCACCATCAACATGACCAGGCCTCCGGCGGCGTCCGGCGGTCAGTAATCGGCCGGCGAATCAGAGAAATGAGGAATTGAACCATGGCCATGAGCTTAGGCGGTGGCGGCGCACTCAACGC
>JBAUGH010000134.1:0-3135 GCA_049679565.1 Acidobacteriaceae bacterium | reverse complement strand
TCCGCCAAAGGAATCCACATCGACTGGGACTGATTCTCCCGATTTCAACAATCCTTTCCCCCCGGGCCGAATCCAACAGGCGCTTGTCCCGCAGCCGCAGCGGCCCCTAACCCACGCAAGGAGAAATCGATGCCCACCATCAGGACCAAAGACGGAACCGAGATCTACTACAAGGACTGGGGAACCGGCCAGCCCATCACTTTCTCCCACGGCTGGCCCCTCAACGCCGACGCCTGGGACGCGCAGATGCTCTACCTGGGCCAGCAGGGCTACCGCGTTATCGCCCACGACCGCCGCGGCCACGGCCGCTCCACGCAAACCTGGGACGGCAACGACATGGACACCTACGCCGACGACCTCGCCGCCCTCTTCGAGCACCTCGACCTGCAGAAGGCGGTCATGATCGGCCACTCCACCGGCGGCGGCGAAGTCGCCCGCTACATCGGCCGCCACGGCTCGAAGCGAGTCGCCAGGGCCGTTCTGATCAGCTCCGTGCCGCCCATCATGCTCAAGTCCGACAAGAACCCCGGCGGCCTCCCCATGTCGGTCTTCGACGACATCCGCAAGAGCGTCATCGAGGACCGCTCCCAGTTCTGGAAGGACCTGAGCATGCCCTTCTTCGGCTACAACCGCCCCGGCGCGAAGATCTCCGAAGGCGTGCGCGAGAACTTCTGGCTCCAGGGCATGACCGGCGGCATCAAGGGCGAGTACGACTGCATCAAGGCCTTCTCAGAGACGGACTTCAACGACGACCTGAAGAAGATGGACGTCCCCACGCTGGTGATGCACGGCGACGACGACCAGATCGTCCCTTTCCACGACTCGGGCGAGCTGACGGCAAAGATCGTGAAGGGCGCCATGCTCAAGGTCTACAAAGGCTACCCGCATGGCATGCCGATCATCCACGCCGACGTCCTCAACCCCGACCTGCTGACCTTCATCGGCAGCTAGGCGCAAAACAAAAGGCCCCGGAGATTTCTCTCCGGGGCCTTCCTGTCCCGGCTAGCTCTGCGGAGCGGCCTGCTCCGGCATCGCGTCCGGATACAGGTTCCTGATCGGCGTCATCGGCTGCAGCTCCGGATGCGGCAACGGCTTGCGCGGCAGCATCTGGTCGCGCATAGCCGCGTTGTAGGCGAAGATCGCCTCCACCACGGCGGCCTGCTGCAGATCGGCCGGGCGCAGCTCCTCGTAGACGTCCATGTTGGAGTGGTGGGTGCGCGTCTCGTAGTCCAGCGGATCCTGGATGAACTGGAAGCCCGGGATGCCGACCGCGTCGAACGACAGGTGATCGGTGCCGCCGGTGTTGCGCATGGTCAGCGTGGTCACGCCCAGGTCCTTCAGCGGTTTGATCCACTGCGCGAAGATCGGCCCCTCGGCGGCGTTCTCCTGGAGATAGACGCCGCGAATCTTGCCCGAGCCGTTGTCCAGGTTGAAGTAGCCGGAGATCAGCCGCTGCTCCGGCAGAATCGTCAGCGGTCCCGCCGCGCGCCGCATGAACTCGGGGAGCGCCGCCTGATCGGGTGCAGTCGACAGGGGCGCGTAGCCGAAGTGCTCCTTCACGTAGTCGCGCGAGCCGAACAGCCCTTCCTCCTCGCCGCTCCAAAGGGCGATGCGGATGGTCCGCCGCGGCTGCACGTGGAGCGCGGTCAGGATGCGCATCACCTCCATCGCCACCAGCGTGCCCGCGCCGTTGTCGGTCGCGCCGGTGCCGGCGATCCAGCTGTCGAGATGGCCGCCGACCATCACCACCTGCTCCTTCAACTGCGGATCGGTGCCGGGAATCTCGGCGACCGTGTCATAGCCGTGCTCGTGGTCGCCGGTAAACTTCGTCTCCACATCCATCTGGACCTGGACCGGCACGTGCGCTTCCAGCAACCGGTACATGCGTCCATAGCTCTCAATCGCCATCACCACCGTGGGCACCTTCATCTCGTGCCCGCGGATGTAGGGCGTGCGCCCCATGGCCGCGCCGTTGTCGTCGAAGATGGTGCCGCCCGATCCGCCGCCATCGCGCGCGTCGCGGCTGGGCCGGATCACGGCGACGGCCTTCTCCTCGCCCAGGAACTCCACCAGCTTGTCCGTCAGCTTCATGCGCTGCACGTAGGATGCGAGCCGCGCGCGCAGCTCAGGGCTCATCCCGCCGCCGCCCACGGGATAGCTGGCGATCTCCTCGAGGTCCTTGTCGGTGTAGCGGGTCAGCAGCGCCTCATCCACCGGAGGCACGGGACGCATCTCGCCCAGCAGCACAATTTTGCCTGCCAGCTTGCCGCGATATTTGTCGAAGTCGCTGTCGTTCTGGATATCCACGAAGACCACCGGCGCCGTCACCGGCCCGTCGGTCGCGGGCGACCACGGCGTGGCCTGCGCGATGAACACCGCCGTGTCCGGTGCGGTCATGCGCACCCAGGTGTTGAGCTGCTGCCAGCCCATGCCGAACTCGCCCCAGTCGTCCAGATGCGCGTTCATGCAGCCCATCGCTGTCAACTGGTCGCGCGTCCACGCATTGGCTTTGGCCATGTTGGGCGATCCCGTCAGCCTCGGCCCGATGTCGTCGGTCAGCGCCGAGGCGTACTGCATAATGTGCGAGTGCTGGAAGCCTTCCTCGCGGATGCGCTGGTACATTGTCAGGTCGAGCTTCTCGACCGCCGGCTGCGGGTCATCCCACGGCCCCTGATCGGGATTGGGCGCGACCTGGGCGGTCGTCTCAGAGGCGGCAGGCTTATGTTTCTTGTCCGCCGCAACCAGCGGCAGCGTGACGGCGAGCAGCAGCACAGGCAGACAGCGCAGTCGTGCGAACATTCGTGCGGTTCCTCCGGTGAATTCCTGGGAACCGGAAGCATACCATTCGCCCGATGGACTTGCGAATCAGCTCGGCAGCTGTGACGATTTCGGCGCCGGCAACGCCCGGACGGGTCTACTCGGCGGGAGAGAACTCGCTCGGCGACAGGGTCGGTTCTTCCTGGGGAGTTTCCAGTGCGGCGCCGGCTGATACATCCGCACCCTCCGCGTCCGCCTCCAGCCCGGTCGCCGGAAAGTAGACGCTGAACACCGTGCCCGTTACCGGTCCCTGGCTCCGGCTGCGGACCTGCACCGCTCCGTGATGCTTGCGGATGATCTGCTCGCTCACCCACAACC
>JBAUGH010000133.1:0-3979 GCA_049679565.1 Acidobacteriaceae bacterium | reverse complement strand
GGTAGAAGCCGGCTAAGTCCATCCAGGCGTCAGCCGGATGGGAAGAAACTGAAATGGCGGCCTTCAGGTCGGCCTCGGCCGCAGCATCATCCTTTTTTGCTTCGGCGATGCGCGCTTTCAGCATGAGGCCGTCGGCGGGGCTGAGGCCCTGGAGTTGCGGCACGAGATTCTCGGCATGGCTGACGCCGCCTCCTGCGATCGCAGGAGCCTCGACGTCGAACTGACCGAGATCGGCAACTGCGTCGGCGTTATGAGGATCGAGCTCGACGGCCTTGTGGAACTCCGCCGCTACTTTGTGAGCCATTTTGTATCCGGCGAGCGCTCCGGCGTGATCGGCTTTCTGGCCATAGGCGCGGGCCAGCCACAGGTGGTCATTGCTGTCGTTGGGCGCGAGTGCGACCGCCGCTTGGCAGTCGGAGATGGCTTTGTCCCATTCCGTTTCCTCGTAGAACACGCGGCAGCGGAGATTGTGCGCCTGGGCATCGCGGGGGTTCTGTGCGAGGAGGATGTTGAGGGTCTGCAGCGCCTGATCGGCGCGGCCGAAGTTCAAATCCTGCTCGACGTGCTTCAGGACAGCCGGCTGCATGGCCCACGCCATGGCGGAAACCATCCAAAAACAACCCGCTGTCAGCCAGCGTCTCTGCACAACAACCCCCCTGGGTGATGGGATCGGCGGCCCCGACCCGCGGGGCCGACCGCCCCAAAAATTATTTAACGACCCTGACGGGGATTCCGCTCGAGAGCGGCTGCCCGTTGGTCGTGTTCAGGGCGACAGTCTCACCGGCCCTGAGCCCGCTGACAATCTGCACGTCGGTGTAATTCAGCTTGCCGATGACGACCGGGACACGATGCAACGAATCGCCCTCGAGCCGGTAGACGTACATCTTGCCCTGCTCGATGTGCAGCGCGTCGCGGGGGACAATCAACACGTTAGATTCATTGGCCACGGTGATGGTCACACGAACATTCGCGTCGGGCAGCAGCGAGCCATCGGCATCGTCGAGGGTGATGAGCGCCTCGCCGACGTTGCGGGTGTTGAGATAGGTGATGATGTTCGAGGGCATGCGGGCGACGTGGCCGTGCCAGACCTGGTCGGGGCGGGCGTCCCAGATGACCGTCGCAGGCTGGCCGACCTTCAGGTTGCCGATCTCGGGCTCGTCGGAGTAGGCCATGACGCGCATGTGGGTCAGGTCGGCCATGGAGAGCAGGCGGTCGCCCATCTGGACGAATTCGCTGGGCGCGACGGGCAGGGAATAGACGGTGCCGGCAAAGGGAGCGCGGACCACGGCCTGGCGCATGGCATCCTGCGCGGCCGCGTAGGATGCCCGGGCGTTTTCCAGATCGGCTTTGGCATGGGCAAGCTCGGCGGAGTCAAGACGAGCGGTCTGGCGCTGCTCAAGGACCTGAATGGAGTTGTTGTCGGCGTTCAGCCGCGATTCGGCTGCGCTGACTTCGCTGGCCGAGGCGGCGCCGGTGGCCTGGAGCTTCCTGAGGGCATCGAGGTCATGCCGGGCCAGATCGCGGTCGATGGTGGCCGATTGCAGCTGACCGAGGAGCGCGACGCGCTGTTCCGGGTTTCCCCCGTGCTGGGCGGAATCGAGCGCTGCCTGAGCGCCAGTGAGCGCAGCGCGTGCCGCGGCCAGGCGGGTCTCAGCCTCGGAAGTATCCATGGTGAGGAGCAGAGTTCCGGCAGTCACCTTTTGGCCGGGACGCACATTGACTGTCTTGACGACGCCGGCGAAGGGCGCATGCGCCTCGAAATTGAGATCGGGCTGGGGCTCCACCTTGCCGTTGGTGGCGACCGTGCTGCGCAGCTCGCCGATGGAGGCCTGGGCGACGCGGATGGGCAGCTTGCCCCGCGTCATCATGCGCACCGCATAGAAAATGAGAATGATCGCGACGGCGGTGAGAAGCCAGATTCGAGCCGTGCGCGGCCTTGCCCGCTTTGTCGCCATTCGCTGGAACCGTGAGTCAGTATATAGGACTCACTTCGCTGGTTTTAGGGTTCGGAAAGTGGGAAATGAATCCTCTGTACCGTAATGTTCACCTCGGCGTCGCAGGGTGGGCGGCGGCGCCGGAACGGGAGAGGCGTGTCCTAGAATTGAGGTATGGCACAGGCACAGAGATACACGGACGAGCACGCGCAGGCGGGTCTCGACTTCGATTTCCCGGCGATAGAAACCTGGAAGAATCAGTTTTCCGGCTACGAGATCGTGATCGACGATCCGGAGTTCACCTCCGTCTGCCCGAAGACGGGTCTGCCGGATTTCGGCGTGATCACGCTGCGCTACCGGCCGCGGGAGAAGTGCCTGGAACTGAAGTCGTGGAAGGAATATCTGTTTTGCTACCGGAACCTGGGCATTTTCCAGGAGAACGTCGTGAATCGGATTCTGGACGACGTGGTGCTGGCGTGCGATCCGGTGTGGGCGGTGGTGAAGGGGGACTTTCGTCCCCGGGGCGGGATTTCGACCACGATTGAAGCTCGCTGGCCGCGGCCGCTTCCCGAATAAACGGAAAACGGCCGAGGCTGCGGCGCCGACCGGGCAGTCTGGCTACTGCTCGGTCAGCGAACCGGTTCCGGAATCGCCGTCGCATGCTCCTCCGGCGATGGTCCAGCTGGCAATGGTGAGCTGGGTGGCAGCGCTGTTGAAGGTCCCGGTGGCCGTGAGGACTGCCCCACCGGCGGGGTCGGTATAGGTCATCGAGAGACTGCTGCCGGTGACCAGCGAACTGGTCAGGGTGGGCTGCTGGACGAAGCAGGCGTTGGCGGGAAAGCTGGTGGTTCCGGAGAGCGAGAACTGTCCGTTGCTGTCCGGCTGTGTGGTCTGCTGGAGGAACGCGGAAACCGGCAGCTGATTGCCCGATCCATCGACAAAGTTGCCGGTGAAGGTTCCGCCAATGGTGGAGTAGTTGGTGGCGGACACGGTGGCGGCGCCAAGGGAAGCGCAGCTGCCGCCGGTGAAGCTCCAGCTGGCATCGCCGATGGCATTGCCGGTGGCTGCGACGGCGCCCTTCAGGGTGAGAATGGTTCCGTTGAAGGGCGAGGAGACGAGCGTCATCTGGTCTGCGGCGCTGACCGAACCAGTGAGCAGGATGTTGGTGGCGGAGCCGATGCAGGAAGCGCCGTTGAGCCGTGCCACTGCGCTCACCGTTTCGTAGGCTCCCTGGGTGAATCCGAGGTTCAGCGACAGCGAGCTGTTGTTAGCGGGGGTGAACGCCCAGTTTCCGGAAAGCGCCGTGCCCACCCCCGTGTTGCTCTGGAGGCCGCCGCACCCGGCGGCGAAGAGGAGGAGGAGACCGGTGGCGCCGGCAAGGAAACGAGCGATACAGCGGTTCTGCATGAAGGCCCTTGTACCTCAGGGGAGAGTTATCCAAAAGATAACGTCGGAGTTTTCCGCAGAACAGACCTCGAAAGAGGCATTACCGGAGTCACGGTGCGCGGCGCGGGGGCGGGAAGGTCTGAATGGGAAAAGAAGAGGCGGTCCGCTATTGCGGCTGCTGTGGCTGCTGGGAGCGCATGCGCTCCAGTTCCTGGAGGATTTCCTGCGGGCTCCTCACGTGTCCGGATGCGTCAGGAGGCGTGAGGACGCTGCTCGGCCGTGGTGTCGGGGGTTCCTGCGGAGGGTTGTTGATGACCGGCTGGTCGTCGTCCTCCGGTTCCGGCTGGCTCGCGGCCTGGGTTGTCCCGACCGGCTGGGTGCTGCGCTCGGTCAGGATGATGGTGTTCGGCGCGCCGGAATCGGTGGCGCCGACCATCATGAAGTTGTACCCGGCCCCGTCCAGCAGGGCGGAGAGCACGTCGCGGGGATTGCCGGGACCGTAGCGGCCGAAGAGCCGCTGGTCCCTGCCGAGGCCGTCGACGGTCATGCCACTGGCGGTCTTCACGGCCTGGAGGATCTGGGAAAGGCTGGAATTGTCGGCGTCGACAGTGAGGAGGCCCCCGGACAGCGTGATTTTGGCGGGCTGGGCGGGCTTATCG
>JBAUGH010000132.1:0-5467 GCA_049679565.1 Acidobacteriaceae bacterium | reverse complement strand
GAACCCGGCGCGCCACATCGCGCACGAATGCCAGCACCTCTTCGTGCGAAGGAACATTGCCGCCTACCCGGCTCAGAAACTCCACCGGCCGCGCGCCGTTGAGCGCCAGGCGCACGTCTTCCAGCATCTGCCCGTTGCTCATCTCCACCACCACAAACGTTCGCGCCTCCCTCGCCAGCTTCTCGAAATGCGCCGTCGGGAAGGGGAAAAGCGTAATCGGCCGCAGCACGCCCACCGGCAATCCTGCTTCGCGCGCCTCCGCCGCAACCGCCTTCAGGATCCGCGCCACGATCCCGTATCCGACCAGCACAATCTCCGCGCTCTCGGTGCGCCATTCCTCCGCGCGCGCCTCCAGCCGCTGCGCCATCGTGTATTTCGCCTCCAGGTGGCGCACGTGCGCTTCCATCTGATCCGGGTTGAGAAAGATGGAGCTGATCAGGTTCCGCCGCGATTCGGCCGTGCCCGCCACCGCCCACTTCGGGGTCTTCGGCTCGATCGCCGTCTCCGGAAATTCCACCGGCTCCATCATCTGCCCGATAAACCCATCCGCCATCAGCACCACCGGGTTGCGGTAGCGGTCGGCCAGCTCGAAGGCCAGCGCCGTCAAATCCGCCATCTCCTGCACCGAGTGCGGCGCCAGCACCAGCGTCCGATAGTTCCCGTGGCCCCCGCCCTTCACCACCTGGTGATAGTCGCTCTGTTCCGACGCGATATTGCCCAGCCCCGGCCCTGCGCGCGTGATGTCCGCCACCACGCACGGCAGCTCCGCCCCCGCCAGGTAGCTGATCCCCTCCTGCATCAGGCTGATGCCCGGTCCGCTCGAGGCAGTCATGCTCCGCACCCCGGCCGCCGCCGCCCCGTACAACATATTGATAGCCGCAACTTCGCTTTCCGCCTGCAGAAACGTGCCGCCTACCTGCGGAAAGTATTCGGCCGCCGCTTCCGTGATCTCGCTGGCCGGCGTGATCGGATACCCATAAAAAGCCCTGCATCCGGAGAGGATCGCGCTCCGCACGATGGCTTCGTTCCCCTTCATCAGTTGCCTGTGCATCCGCTCGCTCCTTCCCTGCGCAACGGCTGGGCCGCGCCGCGATGCGCCAGCCGCAGCACCGTAATCGCTCCCGGCTCCGGACACACCATGAAGCAGATCCCGCATCCCGTGCAGCCCGCGCCGTTGTAGGTCGCCGTGCGGTAGCCATAATGGTTCAGCCAGTCGCTCAGGTGGATCACCTTCGGCGGGCAGGCTTCCACGCACAGACCGCATCCCTTGCACTCGTCTCCATCCACCTGCAGCTTTCCCCGATCCTGCCCCGGTTTTCCTGCGTCCGCCATCTCTGCTCCTTTCCCGCCGGCCGTTGCTCAGACCAGCGCTGCTGCTGTTCGGTGCTCCAGGTAATGCGCGCGCAGGGCAAAGTCTTCCAGCTCCCCCTGAAAGCGCGGATCGGCGATCGCAATCAGCGCCGCCGCCCGTTCCCGCAGCGTCTTGCCATGCAGATACGCGATGCCGTGCTCGGTCACCACGTAGTGCACATCGCCCCGCGACGTCACCACCCCGCCTCCCGGCTCCAGCACCGGCACAATGCGTGACACCGTTCCCTTTTTCGCCGTCGACGGCAGCGCGATAATCGGCACCCCGCCCTTCGACCGCGACGCCCCTCGAATGAAGTCGATTTGCCCCCCAAACCCGCTGTACGGCCGCGTCCCGATCGAGTCGGCGCACACCTGCCCCGTCAGATCCACCTGCAGCGCCGAATTGATCGCCACCATCCGGTCGTTCTGCGCCACCACAAACGGATCGTTCGTGTAGCAAATCGGCCGGAACTCGAGCGACGGATTGTCGTCCAGAAAATCGAACAGCCGCTTCGTCCCCAGCACAAACGCCGCCACCGCTTTCCCCCGATGCAGCGACTTCCGCTCCCCGTTGATCACCCCCGACTCGATCAGCTCGATCACCCCATCGGAAAACATCTCCGTGTGAATCCCAAGGTCGCGCTTGTCGCTCAGGCAGGTCAGCACCGCATCCGGAATGCCGCCGATCCCCGTCTGCAGCGTTGCTCCGTCAGGGATCAGCGAGGCAACGTTGCGCGCCACCCGCAGGTGCAGGTCGGTGAAAGGCTCGCTGGGCAGTTCCAGCAGCGGCCGCGACGTCTCCACAAAAGCCGAAATCCGGCTCATATGGATGAACGTGTCCCCGTGCGTGCGCGGCATGCGCTCGTTCACTTCCGCGATCACCGTGCTCGCGCAGCGCGTCGCGGTCAGCGTGCAGTCCACCGTCGTGCCCAGGCTGACATACCCATGTTCGTCCGGCGGCGACACCTGCATCAGGCACACATCCAGCGGCAGAGCGCCGCTGGTGAACAACCCCTCGATCTCGCTCAGGAAGATCGGCGTGTAGTCGGCGCGCCCCGCCGCCACCGCCTCGCGCACGTTCGCGCCCAGAAACATCCCGCGATGGCGAAACACCCCCGCATACTCCGGCTTCGTATAGTCCGCGCTGCCCAGCGTCATCATGTGGACGACTTCCACGTCCCGCATCTCCGGCGCTCGCGCCACCAGCGCATGCACCAACGTCGACGGCGTCCCGCAGCCGGACTGGATCCATACCCGTCCGCCGCTCGTCACCGCCTCCAGCGCCTCGGCCGGAGTGGTGCAGCGGGCTCGATACGCCTCGCGCCAGCTCATCCGCGGCGCCTCCCGCAGATCGTCGAACCCGACAACCCCCTAAACTCCTGCTCCTCTGGCAACTTCAACAATTGACTGCCTTTACGCCAGCAGCACGATTTCCCGCATCGCTCCATCGTCACCCTCTCCAAAACCGATTGACGTTACGCTCTGGAGCGGAGGGATGCAGTGATGGCGGTCACCCCCACCACCGGGAGTGTCCCAGCCAGAAACAAGCCTGTGAGAAACAAAGGCAGCTCGGAGGCAGCCGCCCGGGCCTTACTCCCCGTGCGGCAGCCGGATTCGCACTTCGATGCCGCGCCCCATCGGCGTCTCCACCTCCGACACATCCAGCAGGGTGCCGTTCTCCACCGACCGGTGATGCAGCACATAGCCGCCGATCAGCCAGCCGAAGGTGCTCCCTACCAGCACGTCCGAGGGGAAATGGTCCCGGCCGATCACCCGCGACACCGAAACCGTGCTCGCCAGTCCATACACGATCGCCTGGGTGGCGATCCCGTTGTACTGCCCCGCGATCACATGCGCGAACGACCACACGTTCATCGCATGCTCCGACGGCATCGACGGGTTATTCGGCCAGTCCTTTGGCCCGTGCGGCCAGAACCCGCCGCGTGCGTTGTCCAGCTTCGGATACTCACGATCGAGCGCATACTTCAGCCCTTCATCCAGAATCCCCGCGTCCGCCATCGCTTCCGCCGAAAGCACCGCGGTCTCCTGAAGGTAGTCGTCGTGCCGCACGGAGCCCGCCGCGTAGCCCACGGCCGCCGCCGCAAAGGGCACATAGAGGCCACCGTAACTCGACACCTTGTCGAAGTGATCTTCCCTCGTGGGATTCACGCCCAGGTCCTGGATCGCCTGGGTATCGTAGTGCAGCGCAACCCCGGTGGCCGCCCCAAACGGCACGATCCACAGCAGCTCCTCCGCCGGCGCGTGCAGCGGGCTCAGCACGATGCCCTTCTCGTCCTCGGCAACATCCTTCACGCACACCATCAGCGCGCTCAGCCTGCACGCCTGTACGGCAGGAGCCGGCGCAGGAGCCGGCGCCGAAGGCAGGCCCTGTCCCACCGCTCCCGCCGTCCACCCCAGCAACACCGCAGCCACCGTGCCTGCAATCAACGAAGGCCCGCCCAGACCGGGGAATCCCCTCCGGCCCCCGCGTCCCTCAAAAACTTTTCGGATCACTTCATCACTTTATAACGATGGAGCAGCGATCGCTTCCCGCGCCCATCCCCATGCCGCCCAAAGGAAACGGCCGCACCGCCGGTTGAGCGATGCGGCCGAAGCTCCAGGAATCAGTCTGGACCCGCTGAGGGCAAAACCGTTTCCTAGAAGTTGATCTTGACGACCCCCTGGAAGACCCTGGCGCCGAAGGTGTTGTTGGTTCCGTTGGAGGCCGTCCCTCCAACCTGGCCAAACGTGGACGACGTCAGCGCCGTAGTCGGCGTAGTGAAGTTGGGGTGGTTGAGCACGTTGAAGGCTTCCAGCCGCAGCGTCGTGCTCAGGCTCTCCCGGATGGGAAAGATGCGCGACACCTGAGCGTCCAGCCCAAAGAACCGCGGACCGTGCAGGGCGTTCCTGCCCAGGTTGCCAAAGGTTCCCGCAGCCGCGCATCCCGCGGTGACATTCCCCGGGCAGACCGGGGCGAAGGCCGCCGGATTGAGATATTCGCGGTTCGCTTCTCCTCCCAACTTACGGAAGTTGACTTCGTGATAGGGACTCACGCCGGACACCAGGCTGGGCCGGTCGTTGCCCACGTCGGTCAGCGAATTGTCTCCGCCGTCGGTCACGGTGAAGTCCGTGCCGCTCTGGATGTGCATCAGCGGCGCCAGCTCCCAGTCGTTCACCAGCGCCCTGGCGAAATGATTCATGTCGTGGAATGCGCTTTTCGCGATCACCGACGCGTTTTCCACGTTCCTGTAATCCGAGCCGCACGGACCGTAATCCCCCGCGATGTAGTTCGGGTTCTGAACGCTGGTGCCGGCCAGGTCGCCCTGCGAGTCTTCGATGTTCAGGCACTTCGACCACGTCCAGTTCGCCAGCAGGCTGAAGGTGTTCGAAAGCCGATGCTGCAGGGTGGAAATCAGCCCGTTGTAGTTGGCGGTCGCGTTATCGTTCACAATCACCGTCCCGCCGCCGCTGCCTTCCAGCTGGTTCCCCTGGGTCGGATTCTGGATGGTCAGCAGGAAGCGCGAGTTTTCGTTCTTGGTCGTCGAGCACGGCGTGCCCGCTGCGCCCGGAGTCACCGCCGCCGGGCCGGTCGTCACGATGCCCGTGCACCCCGTGCCCCCCGCTCCCCAGTTTCCGGGGATATAGACAGCCGGATCGAGCGGCAAGCCGATCGGAGCGTGGCGGGTTCCATTCCCGATGTAATCCACCTGCGCCTGCCAGCCGTGGCCGAACTCATGCTGCACGCTGAACGTCCACTGAATCGTGTACGACGCCTTGAATTGAGACGGCAGCACGATGTACTGCGACTGCGCAAAGAATTGCGCCTGAGCCGGGGTGGGAACGCTGGGTTGCGGGAAGGGACTGCTGGTAATCGCCCCCACCGACCAGGGAGAGCTGAAACTCAGCGGCCCGGTGGATGAGGTCTGCGAGTTGCTGATCGCCGTGGCAAACGGCGGATTCTGCTGGTTGCGCTGCCCGGTGAAGAAATTCGGATTGTCGTAGGCCAGCTCTGCCCCCGCCCGAATCACCGTCTTCCCGTTGCCCCCCGGATCGAACGACACCCCGAGGTTCGGAGCAAACTGCCACGGCGTGTTATTGGTGAACTGCCGGCTCACTC
>JBAUGH010000131.1:0-9996 GCA_049679565.1 Acidobacteriaceae bacterium | reverse complement strand
GCGCGTCGCCAAGGAAATCGATCCCGCGACCCTCGAAATTCCGGTCCCCAGCATGCTGCTGCAGCCGCTGGTTGAAAACAGCATCAAGCATGGGCTTGAGCCGCGCATCGCCGGCGGCACGGTGACTTTGCGGAGCCGTCTGGAAGGCACGCGCCTGGTGATTGAAGTAGAGGACGACGGAGTGGGCATCGCGCCCGGCCGCGCGCATTCGAGCGGGGTGCTGCAGGGCACCGGCATCGGCATGAAGAATGTGCGGGAACGTCTCCAGGTCCTCTACGGCGATGCCGCTTTGTTCGACGTCAGCAGCCGCCCTGGCCGCGGGACCAAAGTGACCATCGCCTTCCCCACCGACATGCTGGACGCCGACCGACCAGGCACGGTCCGCACCCTGGCCGCCGAACAGAGACGCTGACGCTTCATCTGAAGCGGATTCTCGCGCCGCAAGGCGCGGCCCAGCTGGACGGCTAGTCCTGCTGCCAGGCCCCCAATTCTCTCCGCAGCGACACCAGCTGCCCCGCGTGATAGCTGGTGTGCTGACCCGCCAGCAGCACTTCCCGGAAGATGGTTTGCCCATCGCCCCACGGAATGGCCGCGTACAGGTTCGTCTCCGGATTCCTGACCAGCTTCTCGAAATCCGCCAGAGTCTTCCCGAGCGCCTTCACTGCGGCCTTCCACGCGGCGTCGTTGGCCGGAGCCTCCTCTTTGGGCCGGTAATCGTCCGGCCACTTCTTCGCCACGTAGTGTGGATTCGTGGAGAACTCCAGCAGGTCGTCGAGCGCCAGGCGGATATGCTCCAGTTGCTGCCAGGGTGAATGCGCCGCGCCTTTGGGCTTCGCGCGCCGCGCCTTTGGGCTTCGCGCCCCGCGCCTTCTCCGGAAAATCGGCCACCACGGTTTTCAGCTCGGCGTGCGCCTCGCCCCCGCTCAGGAACTTCACCAGTTGCTCACGCAGCGCCTTATCGTCCGCACTCGCCATCGCCACCCCTCCTCGCCATACGATGCGACGGCCTGGGGGAAGGATTCGCAGCGGGCACTCATGCGCTTCACGGTGCGCTGGGCAGGGTTAGCCCGGGACTGTCTTTGTCCTGAAAGACATTGCCCATCCGCCGGATTTGCGCGCCGACCCCGCGCAGCTTTTCCTCGATATGCTCATAGCCGCGATCGATGTTGTAGACGCGGTCGAGGATCGACTCGCCGTCCGCCACCAGGGCGGCCAGCACCAGCGACGCCGAGGCGCGCAGGTCAGAGCACATCACCGCTGCCGCCGACAGCGGAGTCCGGCCGCGCACCGTTGCCGTGCGGCCGTCCACGCGGATGTTTGCCCCCATTCGCACCAGTTCCTGCACGTGCATGAAGCGGTTCTCGAAGATGTTTTCCTTCACCAGCGATGTTCCGTCGGCCTGGGTGGAGAGAGCCATATACTGGGCCTGCATGTCGGTGGGAAACCCGGGATACTCCTCCGTCGAGATATCCGCAGCCTTGAGCGGCCCCTCGCCCTGCACGCGGATCTTTTCCTTCCCCAGCACGTCGATGCGCACCCCGCACTCCTGCAGCTTGCCGATCACCGCCGTCAGGTGCGCGGGATTGCAGTGATCCACGCACAGGTCTCCGCCGGTCATCGCGCCCGCAATCAGAAACGTCCCCGCCTCGATGCGGTCGGGATTGATCCGGTGTTTTGCTCCGTGGAGCTTGTCCACGCCCCTGACATGAAGGGTCGAGGTGCCAGCCCCGTGAATCTGCGCGCCCATCGCGGTCAGCAGGGCGGCGAGATCGGTGACCTCGGGTTCGCGCGCACAGTTTTCCAGGACGGTTTCGCCCTCGGCGAGCACCGCCGCCATCAGCAGGTCTTCGGTCCCGGTCACCGTGATCTTGTCAAACAGAATATGCGCGCCCTTCAGCCGTTCGGCCCGCGCCTCGATATAGCCGTGCTCGTAGCTGATCCTGGCGCCCATGGTTTCGAGGCCCTTCATGTGCAGATCGATGGGCCGCGCCCCGATCGCGCACCCGCCGGGCATGGAGACGCGGGCGATTCCGCAGCGCGCCACCAGCGGCCCCATCACCAGCGATGACGCCCGCATGGTCTTCACAATCTCGTAGGGAGCGGTGGGTTCGGTGATGGCGCGGCAGCTGATGGTCGTCCGGTGCTGGGCTCGGCCGTAGCCCAGCTCCACTTCGGCGCCCATCGACACCAGCAGCTTACGCTCGGTCTCGATGTCGCGCACCTGAGGAATGTTCTCGAGGACCACTTCGTCCTCGGTCAAAATCGCCGCCGCCATGCACGGCAGCGCCGAGTTCTTCGACCCGCTGACCCGAATCGTTCCCAGCAGCGGATTCCCGCCGCGAATCACAAACTTGTCCATAGCTGTCTCTCAGATTAAATGCGCCAGGGGCGGAAAAGATGCGGGGTGTCAGCGGAACTGCGATGTCGAGAGATGCGCGCGAGCCTGAGCTCCGGATCCGCTACTTCTTCGCAGGAGAGGCCTGCTGCCCCTTCCCGTCCTCCGTCCAGATCACTTCTCCCGGCCGCGCATAATGCAGACGCTCCCGCGCCTCATGTTCAATGGCATCGGGATCGGTTTTAAGTTCCTTCACCTGCTGGGCAAGCTTCGCGTTCTCCTGCTGCAGCTCGATAATCCGCTTTGCGACGAACTTATCTTCCGCCCGCCGCTGCTGGTACACGTTCACGCCGTTCTCGCCGAAGATGGCGTGATACCCGAACAGCAGCGCAGCCACGATCACCAGCACCGTCGCCACGCGGCGGCGCAACCGGTAAGCGAAACCAGCCACGCGCAACCAAATCCCCGCCTGCTCCTGCTCCCCGCTCACCCCACGCCCCTCTTCTGCCAACTCGCCGCCTCTGGTTCTTCGCTGTGCACCGTGCACAGTTCACTAAAGAACCCATTTCTTCGCCGCCTCGCTCAGCGGCGCACAATCGCTCGCTTTCCGAGCCTCCGAATACACGCGCACCACCGGCTCCGTTCCGCTCAGCCGGTATCCAACCCACGAGCCGTCCGCCAGCATCAGTTTCAGGCCGTCGGTCCGCACCACCTGGACAACTTTTCTCCCATCCAGTTCCTGCGGATCGTTCTTTATCTTCTCAGTGAACTTTTCCTTCACCTCGGGAGTCAAGCGGAAATTCTCCCGATTGGGGTAATAGGAACCAACACGGTCAAACAGGCCGCGCAACTGGGCTGCCAGGCTTTTGCCGCGCACCGCCACCATCTCGGCGGCCAGCAGCCCTGCCAGGATCCCGTCCTTCTCCGGAACATGGCCGCGGATGGTCAGCCCCGCGCTCTCTTCGCCGCCAATCACGATCTCATCCTTATTGATCAGCTCCCCGATAAACTTGAACCCCACCGGGGTCTCGTACAGCGGAATCCCCCGCTCCTCGGCCAGCGCGCTGATCAGATTTGTGGTCACCACCGACTTAGCCACGCCGTTCTTCCACCCGCGTGTCTCCACCAGGTAGTCGAACAGCAGGGCGATCAGGTAGTTGGGCTGCAGAAACGTCCCATCTTCGTCCACTATGCCGAACCGGTCAGCGTCCCCGTCCGTGGCGATCCCGATGGCCGCCCCCACTTCCTTCATCCTGTCGCGGCATGCATTCAGCAGCTCGCCATCCGGCTCGGGCGCGTGCCCCCCAAACAGCACGTCGCGGGTATCGTGCACCGTCCAGGTTTCGACGCCGTGCTCGCGCAGCAGGTGGCAGCTGTAGCCGCGCGCCGCGCCCCAGAACGGATCGAAGACGACCTTCATCCCCGATTTCTGAATCGCCTTCAGATCCACCAGTTCCTTCAGCCGCTCCAGGTAGGCGGGCTTCACGTCCACTTCGTCAAACTTCTCCGCTCCGCTCTTCGAGCCGGACACAGCCCCATCGCCCAGCGCGCGCACATTCGCTTCGATCTGCCGGGTCACTTCGGGCAGCGCCGGCGCGCCGTCAGGGGTCGAATACTTGATCCCGTTGTATTCCGGCGGATTGTGCGAGGCGGTGATGTTGATCGAGCCAGCGGTCTTATTCTGCCGCACCGCATAGGCAATGGCCGGGGTCGGCGCCGCGTCCGGAATCACCAGCGGCGTGGCCCCGTGCGCCGCCAGCGCCCGCGCCGCCTCCGCCACAAACATCTCGCCGAGGAAGCGGGTGTCGCGGCCGACCAGCACGGTCCTGGGGCCGTTCTGCGACACCACGTATTGCGCGATTGCGGCGGCGGCTCGCCGCACATTCTCGAAGGTGAAACCTTCCGCCACCACTGCCCGCCAACCCGAGGTCCCGAACTTAATCTCCGCCGCCATTCTTCTCCCTCGTGCGCCCGCGCCGTCCGCGTCTTCTTTTCGCCGTAAGATGCTTTTGTCCGAGCCGCAACACCCTCAGCTTCGCAACCCAGGCCAAACCCCGACTCTTAAACTCTAAACTCTAATCCCTGTAGGCTGTAGCCTGTATGGACCTGCGCCTCATCCTCACCACCTGCGCCAGCCGCGACGAAGCCGAGCGCATCGCCCGCTCTCTGGTCGAAGACCGCCTCGCCGCCTGCGTCAATCTGATTGCCGGCGTCACCTCGGTTTACCGCTGGCAGGGGGCCGTCGATAACGCCTCGGAAACCCTGCTGCTGATCAAGACAACGGCCGGCCGCGTCGATCAGGTCGAAACCGCTCTTCGCCGCCTTCACTCCTACGAACTCCCGGAATTCCTCGTCCTGTCGGTCGACTCGGCCAGCGAGCTTTATGCCGCGTGGATCGGCGGCTCGGTATAGGTTGACGAAAGTCAGCGCCATCGCCCGTCGCGTCGCCTTGTTCGGGCCACCATTTTCACTTTGCGCGCATCCCATTTGGGTTCCCCTGATCGCGCGTCTCCCTGAGGCCCGCCCTTTTTGCCCTGGCCATGGAAGATCAGAATCCCATCCGCAACGATGTCGACCGCTTCATCTTCGATGAAATCGACAGCGTTCCTCACCTCGAAGCGCTTCTCCTTCTCTGGAACACCCGCCCCCGCCGCTGGTCTATCGATGAACTGGCTCGCTACCTCTATATTCCGCCCGACCGCACTCGCCAGATTATCCGCGATCTCCAACAACGCGACCTCGTCTTCTGCGACCTCGACGGCTGCGCCTATCACTCCACCGAATCCCGCGACCCGCTGATCGCCGAAATCGACCGCACCTGGCGCCGCGAGCTGGTCCGCATTTCCAATATGATCCACTCCAAAGCCTCGCCCGCAGTGCGCGACTTTGCCCGCGCCTTCCGGCTCAAGAAAGACAAACCATGAACACCATCGCGCCGGCCGTCTATATCTTCGGCTTTCTCGTCACCCTCACCTGCGGTGTGTTCCTCGTGCGCGCCTATGCCGCGGGCCGCAAGCGCCTCCTGCTGTGGAGCGCCATCTGCTTCTTCGGCCTCGCCATCTCCAATCTCATGGTCTTCGTCGATCTCGTGCTTCTTCCTGACGTCGACCTCTATCTGGTCCGTCTTCTCACCGCGGCCGCGGCCATGCTGATCCTCCTCTACGGGCTGATCTGGGAGGGCCAGCAATGATCCACCTCGACACCATCCAGGGATTTCTCCTCGGAGTTATCGCCACCTCCTCTCTGCTCGCCGGCCTCTTTTTTCTGCGCTTCTGGCGCGATACCCGCGACACGTTGTTTCTCAACTTCGCGCTCGCCTTCATCATCGAGGGCGTCAACCGCACGGTTATGATGTTCTACGCTCACCCCAACGAAGCCAGCCCGTGGGTCTACATCGTTCGCAGCTTCGCGTTCCTGCTCATCGTCGCCGCCATCGTCAAGAAAAACCGTCCCTCCCGCGCCTGAACGAAAAGGGTGCGGGATCGGCCCCGCACCCTTCGTTTATCGCGACCGGCTGCCTCTGCTAGGCCGCTTCGTTGGCCCCGTGGCACTTCTTGTATTTCTTTCCCGACCCGCAGGGACAGGGATCGTTGCGTCCCACCTTTTCGCCCACCCGCCGCTGCTGGGGCGTCGAGGCGTCGCCCGAGCCGGCCATGCGCGCGTGCTCCAGTTCCTTCTGCTTCTTGCGCTGGAACTCCTTCTCGATTTCGTCGATGGTGGTGGACGGCGCCCGGTTCGGCTGGAGCGGGATCGGCGCGGCGCCCGGCAGCCGGTGCCCATTCCCGTCGGCCGACGCCACCGGGGGCGCGGATGGAATCGACGGCCGCGGCTGGGACGGAATCTCCACCGGCTTCCCATCCGGTCCCACGATCCGCATCAGGAACAGGAAGCGAACCGTGTCTTCCTGGAACTTCTCCATCATCCCTTCAAACATGCTGAAGGATTCCTTCTTGTACTCGACCAGCGGATCCTGCTGCCCGTAGCCGCGCAGCCCGATCCCTTCCTTGAGGTGATCCATGTTCAGCAGATGATCCTTCCACAGCCCGTCGATCACGCTGAGCATGATCATCCGCTCGTGGAAGCGCATCGCCTGATCCCCGATCAGCTGCTGCTTGGCCTCGTACTTCGCCTTCAATCGCTCGAAAATCGTCTCGCCCAGCTCGTGCCGGGTCATCCCGCCGGTATCGACGCCCTCCGCCTCCAGATCGAAGCCGAACTGCCCGGTGAGTTTTTCCTGCAGCCCCTTCAGATTCCACTGATCGGGATGCACGCGCTCGCCGGCGAACTCATCCAGCATGTCGCTCAGCAGGTTGGGGACGTAATCCTCGACGATGAGTTCCTTCTGGTCCAGACCCTCCAGCAGCTGCCGGCGCAGTCCGTACACGGCCTCGCGCTGCTTGTTCATCACATCGTCGTACTCCAGCAGGTGTTTGCGGGCCTCGAAGTTCTGGCCTTCCACCGACTGCTGCGCTTTCTCGATGCGGTTCGAGATCATCTTCGACTCGATCGGCATCCCTTCTTCCATGCCCATCTTCTGCAGCAGCGTCGAAACCCACTCCCGCGCAAAGATGCGCATCAGGTCGTCTTCCAGCGACAGATAGAAGCGCGACGCTCCCGGGTCGCCCTGCCGCCCGGCGCGCCCGCGCAACTGGTTATCGATGCGCCGCGACTCGTGCCGCTCGGTGCCCACGATGTGCAGCCCGCCTGCCTGGATCACCGCCTCGTGCTCCTGCGCCGCCGACGCCGCATGGCCCGCGTAGGCCCGGTCCCAGTTCTCCTGGCTGGTCTCGTACTCCTGGCCCTGGTAGTAGAAACGGAGCATTCCCGGCGCGGCCATGGGATTAATGGCCCCTTCGGCTGCTGAAATCGCCCGCGCCATGGCCTTCTTCACCAGTTCCTGGCGGGCCACAAATTCCGCATTCCCGCCCAACAGGATGTCCGTGCCCCGGCCCGCCATGTTGGTGGCGATGGTCACCATCCCCAGCCGGCCGGCCTGAGCGACAATCTCCGCCTCGCGCTCGTGATATTTCGCATTCAGCACCACATGCCGTACGCCTTTGCGCGCCAGAATCTGCGACAGCAGCTCGCTCTTCTCGATCGATGTGGTGCCCACCAGCACCGGCTGCTGGTTCTCGTGCAGCCGCGCAATCTCGTCGGCCACCGCGAAGTACTTCTCCTTCGCGGTCCGGAACACCACATCGGCGTTCTCTTTGCGCAGCAGCGGCTTGTTGGTCGGGATCACCACGATGTCCAGCTTATAAATCTCGCCGAATTCCGCCGCTTCCGTTTCTGCCGTGCCGGTCATGCCCGCGAGCTTCCTGTAGAGGCGGAAATAATTCTGGAAGGTGATGGTGGCCAGCGTCTGGTCCTCGCGCCGGATGTTCACCCCTTCCTTCGCCTCCACCGCCTGGTGAAGCCCATCCGACCATCGCCGCCCCGGCATCATGCGGCCGGTGAATTCGTCGACGATGATCACCTCGCCGTCTTTCACGACGTACTGCACGTCGCGCTTGTAGAGGTTGTGCGCCTTGATCGCCGTTTCCACGTGGTGCTTCAGGTCCCAGTTTTCCGGATCCGCGATGTTCCCGATGCCCAGCAGGCCCTCGATCTTCTCCCAACCCTCGTCCGTCACCGCGATGGTCTTGTGTTTCTCATCGACCACGTAATCGCCGGTCAGAATCTTCTCCTCCGGGCTCTTCTCGATTTCCTCGCCCAGTTCGAGCGAGGGAATAATCCGGTTGACCCGCGCGTACTTGTCGGTGGTCTGATCGGTCGGGCCGGAAATGATGAGCGGTGTCCGAGCTTCGTCAATCAGGATGGAGTCCACCTCGTCCACGATTCCGAAGAAGTGCCCGCGCTGCACGCAGTCCGCCAGCTCGAACTTCATGTTGTCGCGCAGATAATCGAATCCAAACTCGTTGTTGGTTCCGTAAGTGATGTCCGCGCCGTACGCCTTGCGCCGCTGGGCGTCGTCCAGGTCGTGCACGATCACGCCCACCGTCAGCCCCAGGAACTCGTAAATCTTGCCCATCCACTCGGCGTCGCGCTTGGCCAGATAGTCGTTCACCGTAACCACGTGCACGCCATGCCCGGCCAGAGCGTTCAGGTACACCGGAAGCGTGGCCACCAGCGTTTTTCCTTCGCCGGTCTTCATTTCCGCGATCTTGCCCTGGTGCAGCACCATGCCGCCCACCAGCTGCACATCGAAGTGCCGCATGTTCACGGCCCGCCAGCCCGCCTCCCGCACCACCGCAAACGCCTCTGGCAGAAGGTCGTCAAGCGCCTGCTTCTCCACCTTCTTCCGCTCTTCTTCGTCGGTGATGCCTTCCAGCGCCTGGGCAATTCTCGCCCGGAATTCCACCGTCTTCGCGCGCAGTTCGTCGTCGCTCCGTGCCTTCGTCTGCGGTTCGAGCGCGTTGATCTCGGCCACCCGCGGCAGCAGACGCTTCACAACCCGTTCGTTGCTCGTTCCAAATACTTTGGTAAGGATGTTACTTCCCATGCAGTGTCGAGTCCTTCGGCAGCTCGTCTCGGCTCCGCGCCCAAATCCGCGCGCCCGCCGGCAACCGCCTCTCCCATGGAAAAACGGTGGGTTCCTTCTCTATTTTAAGGTACCCGCTGCGTTCCTGCCGCGCTGCCGATTCCACCAGCGGCACGGTTCCCGAAACATCCTGCATCCCCGCCGTGGCTTTCCGTATCCCAATCCCTGATTCGCGTTCCAGCCGGGCTCCGCAAGACCATGACAATCGCTCTCAGGAGAACCAATCCTTGAAAAGACTCTTTGCCACCCCCGCCGACCCCACCCTTGCCCTCATGCGCATCGTCCTCGCCGTACTCTTCTTCCCCCACGGCGCGCAGAAAGCCCTCGGATGGTACGGCGGGGCCGGCTTTCACGGCACCATGCACATGCTGACCGCCGGCATGGGGTTCCCCGCCTTCTTTGCGGTGTGCGCTATTCTCGCGGAATTCGTCGGCAGCATCCTTATGTTTTTGGGATTTCTTGCCCGCATCGCCGCCTTCGGCCAGGTTGTGGTGATGCTGGTGGCCATCTTCAAAGTCCACCTGCACAACGGACTCCTCGGCACCGCTCATGGCGCGGGCTATTCTTTCCCTCTGGCTCTGCTGGCTCTCGCCTTCCTGATCCTGATCAAAGGGGCCGGCGCCGTCTCCATCGACCGCCTCCTCGCCAAAAAATAGACGTCCTGGGCGGCTTTCTGGCTGGCAGTAGGCTGGCTGTTGGCTGCATGTCCTCAGGTTGCTCGCTCGCAGCATAAAATCCTTTCCCTTACCGCCCCCACCGCGCTTCTTTCCCTGCATCTGACTGCATGGGTACGTCCGGTCGCCAATCCTTCCCCGGGATTACAAACCTATGCATCGCCAACTCGGTCTTCTCCTTGCCGCCCTGCTCCTCGCGGGCTGCGGCGGAAACAGCACCTCCAGCAATCCCTCGAGCCCCGCCAATCCCACAACCCCCGGCTCCGGTTCTGGATCCGGCGCCGCCTCGGCCAGCGCGGCCAACTACGTCTATCTCTCCAGTTCGCCCTCCAGCGGCAAGTATGAGATCAGCGGCTATTCCGTCGGCTCCGGTGGCGCGCTCACCCCCATCAGCAGCTCGCCCTGGTCTACCACCGGCTATGGACCCCTCCTCATGGCCGGCCATG
>JBAUGH010000130.1:0-3930 GCA_049679565.1 Acidobacteriaceae bacterium | reverse complement strand
CCGGACACCTTTCTGCGGGTGCTGGGGCCGGATCCGATTGCCATTGCCTATACCCAGCCTTCGCGGCGGCCGGCGGACGGCCGCTACGGGGAGAACCCCAACCGGCTCTATAAGCACACCCAGCTGCAGGTAATCCTCAAGCCCCCCCCGGAGAACATCCAGGAGGTCTATCTGGATTCGCTCGAAGCAATCGGAATTCGCCTGAAAGAGCACGACATCAAGTTCGAGGAAGATAACTGGGAGTGGCCGGTGGGGGGCGCGTGGGGCGTGGGCTGGCAGGTGATGCTGGACGGCCAGGAGATCACCCAGTTTACCTATTTCCAGCAGTGCGGCGGGATGGATCTGGACCCGATTGCCGGGGAGATTACCTATGGACTGGAGCGGATTGCCGCATTTCTCCAGGATGTGGATTCCATTTACCAGGTGGTGTGGACCCGCGATCCGAAGACCGGCCGGGCAATGACGTACGGCCAGATTCTCCTCGATGAGGAGCTGCAGCTTTCGGTCTACAACTTCGAAGCCGCGGATGTGGGCAAGCTGTGGGAGCATCTGCGGCTGTATGAGGCGGAGTGCCAGGCGTTGCTCGACAGCTTCCACGCGCAGTTCAGGCCGAAGAACGAGAAGACGGCGGAGCGGCGCGAGAAGATTCACGACCGGGTGATGCACGACGGAGAAATTCCCGCGGATGAAGATCTGCGGGCGGCGCTGCGGCGGTTCCCCGTGCTGGGCGCCTACGAGCTGTGCCTGAAGTGCTCGCACCTGTTCAACCTGCTGGACGCGCGGGGCGCGATTTCGGTGACCGAGCGGGTGGCGGTGATGGCCCGGATCCGCAACATGGTGGTGGGCGTGGCCAGGGCCTGGGCAGCGCAGCGGCAGAGAGCGGGGGTCCGATAATGGCGAACCTTCTGTTCGAAGCGGGGATGGAGGAGATTCCGGCGCGGATGATAGCCGCCGCGGAGGCGGAGCTGACCGAGCGGGTGGTGGAGCTGCTGCGGCGGGAGCGGTTGCTGGGCGCCGGGCACGAGGTGCACAGCTACTCGACCCCGCGCCGGCTGGCGGTGGAGGTGACCGGGGTGCTTCAGCACCAGCCCGATGCGGTGCGGGAGATCAACGGTCCGGCATGGAGCGTGGCGTTCAAAGAGGGCAAGCCGACACCGGCAGCGAGCGCGTTTACGAAGAAGGCGGGGATGACGGACGAAGCGCTGCGCACAGCGGAGTTCGAAGAGCAGTTTCTGCGGCAGACGGATCTGAACCCGCAATTCCAGAACCGGGAAGGGTTCAAAGAGAAGTTTCTGGCCGAGACCGCGAAGGCCCGGTTCTACAAAATCGTGAGCCCACGGGGCGAATACCTGGCGGCCATCGTCCGGGATCGCGGCCGGGCGGCGGCCGAGGTGCTGACCGATTTGCTGGCGGCCGAGCTGGCGGCGCTCTACTGGCCGAAGAATATGTACTGGCGCGCGCTCAAGCCGGAGCGGTTTGTGCGGCCGGTGCGATGGATGGTGGCGCTGCTGGATCACGCGATCCTGCCGGTGGAGTTTGCCGGCGTGAAGGCGGGGAACCATACCTATGGGCACCGCATCCTGCATGGGACGGGGCCGGTGACGGTGGATCATCCCGACGATTATCTGGGCGCGCTGGAAGCGGCGTTTGTGACCGCCGACGTGGCGCTGCGCCGGCACCGGATCCGCAAGGCGCTGGATCTGGAAACGCGCAGCGTGCCCGGAGCGCGCTGGCGCGAGGATGCGGCGCTGGTCGAGACGGTAACCCATCTCACCGAATGGCCGGCGGTGGTGCTGGGGAATTTCGATCCGGAGTTTCTCAGGCTGCCGGACGAGGTGCTGGTGACGGTGATGCGCGATCACCAGAAATACTTCGCGCTGGAGAATGCCGAGGGGAAGCTTGAGCCGTATTTTCTGGCCGTGCTGAACACCCATCCCGAAGAGACCGGGATCGAGACCATCCGGCACGGCAATGAGCGGGTGCTGCGGGCGCGCTTCAACGACGCGCGATTTTTCTGGACGGTGGATCAGAAAACGCCGCTCGAAGACCGGGCGGAGATGCTGAAGTCGGTGACGTACCACAAGGAGCTGGGCAGCTACTGGGACAAGTCCCAGGCGAACCTTGAAATCGCGACCCGCCTGGCGGATGTGCTGGCGGAGCGCGGCGTGGCGCTGGATAAGCAGGCGCTGCTCAAAGCGGTGGCGCTGGCGAAGACCGACCTGACGACCGAGCTGGTGAAGGAGTTCACCGAGCTGCAGGGAATCGTGGGTGGGCTGTACGCGCGGGCCCAGGGACAGGGCGGGACGGTGGCCCAGGCCATCTACTGGCAGTACTCGCCGGCGGCGGTGGAGGATCCGATTCCGCCAACCGTGGAGGGGCAGGTGCTGGGGATCGCGGACCGCGCGCAGACCATTGCGGCGCTGTTCGGGATCGGGATGGAGCCGACCGGGTCGAAGGATCCCTATGCGCTGCGCCGGGCGGCGAACGGCATCGTGAAGATTCTGGCGGAGACCGGGCTGCCGCTGGTGCGGTCGGACCTGTTTCGCGCCGTGCCGGCGGAGATTGCGCCGGAAGTGCAGGCCAAGCTGGCGGCGTTCTTCGAGGAGCGGCTGGTGTTCTGGCTGCGGGAGATGCGCGGCTTTGCCTACGACGTGGTGAACGCGGTGGTGGCCGTGCGCTCCGAGAACATGCGCGACGCGATTGCGCGGGCCGAGGCGCTGACGGCGGTGCGCGGGTCGGAGGATCTGGCGGCGATTGCGGCGGCCTTCAAGCGAATCAAGAACATCCTGCGGCAGGCGGAAGAAAAAGGCCTGCTGAATCCGGGCATGGACTTCGGATTTGTGAGTCAGGATTTATTGCAGGATCCAGCCGAGAAGGGACTCGACGCTGCGGCCAGGAAGCTGGCGCCGGTGGTCGAAGACCTGCAACGCCGGGAACAGTATCGGGAGGCGATCGAAAAGATTGCCACGCTGCGGCCTCATGTCGACCTGTTCTTCGATAAGGTGATGGTGATGGTCGATGACAAGTCGCTGCGGGACAATCGACTCCAGTTGATCGGTGGCGTCCTCGGAGCGTTTTCGAAGATTGCCGACTTCTCGGAATTGGTATCGGCCTGAATCTGAATTCACCTGAGGAGGAGTTGGGCCGCGGTGCCATCAAGCGACAAGCGCAAACCTGAGAAAACGTGGGTGGCCGTTGAGGAGTATATCGACGGGCTGCTCATCCCCGAGGATCCGCTGCTGAAAGCTGCGCGGAAAGCGAGCGCGGCAGCGGGCCTGCCCGACATCTCCGTCAGCCCGAGCCAGGGCAAGCTGCTGTACCTGCTGGCGCGGATGCGCGGGGCGCGGCGGATTCTGGAGATTGGGACGCTGGGCGGCTACAGCACCCTCTGGATGGCGCGGGCGCTGCCCAAAGGCGGCCGGCTGGTGACCCTCGAATTCGAGCCAAAGCATTTCGCAGTGGCGCAGGCGAATCTGGCGCGCGCCGGGCTGGCCAAAGTGGTGGAGCAGCGGCTGGGGCCGGCGATCGACACGCTGCCGAAGCTGGCAAAGGAAAAAAAGGGGCCGTTCGACTTCGTCTTTATCGATGCGGACAAAGAACAGACGGCAGAGTACTTCGCGTGGGCGGTGAAGCTGGCATCACCCGGAGCGGCGATCGTGGTGGATAACGTGATCCGCGACGGACGCGTGGCCCATGCGAAGGACCGCGACCCGCGTGTGCGCGGCATTCGGCGGTTCCTGGAGGCGGTTGCAGCGGAGCCGCGGGTGACGGCGACCACGATCCAGACCGTGGGCAGCAAGGGCTACGACGGATTCACGCTGGTGGTGGTGGCGCGCTAGCGTTCTGCGCTAAGGGATGACGACGGCGGCGCCGTCGATGGCGTCGCTGGCAACCGCGGCGAGCGCTTCGTTGACCTGATCCAGAGAAAAG
>JBAUGH010000129.1:0-5864 GCA_049679565.1 Acidobacteriaceae bacterium | reverse complement strand
CTCTAATCGCCCTCGCGGCGATGAACGGATACTTACCATGAGACTCCGCCTTATTGGGCCCGGGCTCGCGGCTCTCCTACTCTCTGTTCCGGCATTAACAGCGCAGACGGGGGCGCCGTTGACGCTCCAGCAGGTGCTGGCGATCGCGCGGGCGAAGAATCCCGGGATGCTCTCGGCGCAACAGCATGTGCAGGCGACCGAGGCCGCAGAGATCACGGCGCGGCTGCGCCAGAATCCGACCTTCACGCTGTCGGGCGCGAACACGACGCTGCCGGCCAACAATCCAAGCAGCCCCTACACCTACGTCGGGAATGTTTCACGGCTGTTCGAGCGGGGGCAGAAGCGGCGCTGGCGGATGGAGGCGGCGAAGGACACGACGGCAGTGACGCGCAGCCAGTACAACGACCAGGGGCGGCAGTTGACGCAGCAGGTCGAGGACGCCTTCACCAATCTGCTGGCGGCCCAGGCGGCTCTGCTGGTAGCCAGGGACAATCTCGACAGCTATCAGAAGACGGTGGATCTGAGCCAGGCGAGGCTGAACGCGGGCGACATCGATCGGACGGATTTCGAGCGCATCGATCTGCAGATGGCGGAGTTCGAGTCGGACTACGAGAGCGCGCAACTCGACCGGGTGCAGGCCAGCGATTCGCTGCAATTGCTGATGGGGATCGAGAAGCCTTCGCCGGGATTCGACATTACGGGAACGCTGGAACCGCCGGCGGTGACGCTGGATCTGGCGCAGATCGAACAGGGAGCGCTGGCAGCGCGTCCGGATTACCAGGCGGCGCAACAGTCGGTGGCGCTGGCGGACGCGAATGTGCGGGTGGCGGACTCCGAGGGCACCACCGATCCGACGCTGGGCGGGGAATACGAGCGGGTGGGCGTATACAACAGCGCCGGTTTCCAGGTGTCGATTCCGCTGCGGATTTTCGACCGCAACCAGGGAGAGAAGGAGCGGACGCGGTATGAGGCGCAGTCGTCGCGCTTCGCGGAGACGGCGGCGCGCAACCAGGTGCTGAACGATGTGGACCAGGCGTGGGCCGGGTACCAGTCGGCGGTGAACCTGGCGAAGCGCTACAACAGCCACTATCTGGGCGAGGCCGAGCGGGTGCGCACCAATCTCGAATTCAGCTACCGGCACGGCGGGGCGACGCTGCTGGATTATCTGGACGCGCTGCGCGATTACCGCCAGGTTCATCTGGACGCCCTTACCGCGAACCAGCAGGTATGGCTCGCGCTCCACCAGCTCAGCTTTGCCGCCGCCACGGAGATCGTGCCATGAAGAGACGCGTATTGATTGCAGCCGCGCTGGTGGCGGCCTTGTCGGGATGCCACACCGAGGAGCCTGCGCCGCAGACCAAGACTCCGGCACAGCAGGTGGTGGAGACGGTGGCCGTGCATCGCCAGGAGGTGAGAAGCCAGCTGGCGTTGCCGGCGCGAGTGTCGGCGAATCCGACGCAGATGGTGCACATTTACCCGCTGATCAGCGGGCGGGTACTTTCGCTGCGAATCCTGCCGGGGCAGGAGGTGCGCAAGGGAGAGAAGATCGGCACGCTGGAGAGCAGCGACGCGGCCCAGGCGCGATCGGATTTCGAGAAGGCGAAGATCGAAGCCGACCGCGCCGATCTGCAGCTGAACCGGGCGCGGGAACTGCTGGCCCACGACGTAATGGCGCAGCGGGACTACGACGACATGAAGGCGCTGGACGATGCCGACCATGCAGAGCTGGAGAGAGCGCGGCAGAGCCTGCACATGCTGGGGTTCAGCGAAAACGACACAACGGACGTGGTGCCGATCACGGCGCCGATACCCGGGGTGGTGCTGGACGTGGGCACAGGGCCGGGCGAGCTGCAACGGTCACTGGATAACGCCACCGCCATCGCCACCATCGCGAACATCGATTCGGTGTGGGTAGTCGGCGATCTGTATCCGCGGGATCAGTCGCAGGTGCATGTGGGGCAGGCGGCGGATATCGCGGTGAACGGCTATCCGGGGACGGTGTTGCATGGCAGGGTGGATAACATTTCGGACGCTGTGGATCCAACGTCGCTGACGTTGAAGGTGCGGGTGGTGCTGGCGAATCCGGGGCACCGGCTGAAGCCGGACATGTACGCAACCATCACGATCCTGGGCGCCCCTGAGAGTGTGCTGGAAGTGCCGGCGTCGGCGGTCATCGAGAACGGGCACGGAGCGTTTGTGTTTGTGGAGACCGCCCCGGAAAAATACGAGCGTCGGGACGTGACGCTGGGAAACACCGGCACGACGAACGATGAGGTGGTGCAGGGACTGAGCGAGGGCGAGCAGGTCGTAAGCCAGGGGGCGGAGCTGCTGCGCGAGGCGGGGTCTCAATAATATGCAGGCGATCATCCGCACTCTGCTTCGCTACCGCAACGTGGTGCTGATCGTGTTTGTGGCGGCGCTGGCGATCGGCGTCTACGCGTTCACGCAGCTGGACATCGAGGCCTATCCCGACCCGTCGCCGCCAATGGTGGAGTTCATCACCCAGAACCCGTCGTGGTCGGCGGAGGAGATGGAGCAGCAGGTCACGATTCCGCTGGAGACAGGGCTGAACGGGACGCCCGAGCTCGACCAGATCCGCTCGATCAGCATTTTCGGGCTGAGCGACGTGAAGATGTACTTCACCTTCGACAGCGACTACTTTGTGGACCGGCAGGAGGCGCTCAACCGGCTGCAGCAGGTGACGCTGCCCAATAACCTGCAGCCGCAGCTTTCGCCGGAGTCGCCGGTCGGGGAGATCTACCGCTACCAGCTGACCGGGCCGGACTACTCGCTGAACGAGCTGAAGGCGACACAGGACTGGCTGCTGGTGCGGGAGATCAAGCAGGTGCCGGGGATCATCGACGTGGCGACGTTCGGGGGAACCACGCGGCAATACCAGGCGGAGGTGGATCCGAACCGGCTGCTGACCTACGGCGTGACCATGACTCAGGTGGTGAATGCGGTCCAGAACAGCAATGCCAATGCGGGGGGCAATTACCTGACGATCGGCAGCCAGAGCGTAAACGTGCGCGGGATCGGACTGCTGCACACGCTGACGGACATGCAGAACATCGTGGTGGCCGAGCATAACGGCGTCCCCGTGCTGCTGAAGGATGTGGCCGAGGTGCGCGAGGGGCACCAGCCACGCCTGGGTCAGGTGGGGCGCGAGGTGAACGGTCACGACGATCCGGACATCGTGGAAGGGATTGTGCTGCTGCAGAAGGGAGCGAAGTCGCTGCCGGCGCTGGCGGCGCTGCGGGAAAAGATCGACACGCTCAACCATGGCAATCTGCTGCCGCCGGGGATGCGCATCAGCACCATCTACGACCGAACGAAGCTGATCCATATGACCACGGATACGGTACGGCATATCGTGGTCCTGGGGCTCACGCTGGTGACGCTGGTTCTGCTGAGCATGCTGGGCGACTGGCGGATTACGCTGATCGCAGCCATCACCATCCCCTTTGCGGTGCTTTTCGCGTTCAGCCTGATGGTGCTGACGAACCAGTCAGCGAACCTGATCTCGATCGGAGCGATCGATTTCGGAATCCTGGTCGATGCGTCGATCGTGGTTCTGGAGAGCGTGTACCGCAGAGTCTCGCGGAGGGTGGAGGGCGAAGAAGTCCAGGAGCTGGTGCTGGGAGGAGTGGCGGAATCGGCAAAGCCGGTTCTGTTCGCGACGCTGATCATCCTGGTGGCGTTCATCCCGCTGTTCACCATGCAGGGAGTTCCGGGAAAGATTTTCGCGCCCATGTCGGTGACGTACGGATTCGCGCTGACCGGGGCGCTGATCTTCGCACTGGTATTCGCGCCGGTGCTGGGGTCGCTGGCGATCCCGGAGCAGATCCGGCACGACGCGAAGGAAACCTGGCTGAGCGGTTTCCTGCGGAAGAATTATGACCGGACGCTGCGGCGTGCGCTGCGATTCGGCTGGCTGACGTGGGTGGTGGCTTTCGCGGCGCTGGTGGCGGCGGGGATCATCTTCCAGTTCGTGGGCGGCGAGTTCATGCCGGCGCTGGAAGAGGGCAATCTCTGGATCCGCGCCGATATGCAGCAGGACATCTCTTTCCAGGCCTCGCAGAAGATGGCGGACGACATCCGAGCGACGCTGCGGGCCTATCCGGAGATCACGCAAGTGGTTTCGCAGATGGGGCGGCCCGACGACGGGACGGACGTGAGCACGTTCAACAACATCGAATTTCTCGCCGATCTGAAGCCGGCGGGGCAGTGGCGGCCGCAGTTCCACGACAATAAGGACCGGCTGATCGCCGCGATTTCGAAGAGCTTCCAGCAATACCCGGGAGTGGATTTCAACTTCTCACAGAACATTCAGGACAACGTCGAGGAGGCGATGTCGGGAGTGAAGGGGGAGAATTCGCTGAAGCTGTTCGGCAACGATTTCGACGAGTTGACGCGGCTGGCGGACCAGATTGCGGGGATCATGAAACAGGTGCCGGGGATCACGGACGTGGGCGTCTTCGACGTGACCGGGCAGCCCAGCCTGATGGTGTCCATCGACCGGATGAAGGCCGCGCGCTACGGATTGCAACCGCAGGACATCAATAATGTGGTGCAGGCGGCAGTAGGCGGCGCGCCGGTGACGCAGATTATCGATAACGACAGGCGCTTTGACTTCGCAGTACGCTACGCGCCCGGGTTCCGCAGCACGCCGCAGGAGATCGCACAGATCCTGGTGCCGACGCCGGACGGAAACCAGGTGCCGCTGGGGTCGGTGGCGGACGTGAGCATCCGCAACGGCGCGTTCATGATCTACCACGAGGGCGGGCGCCGCTACATTCCTATCAAGTTCAGTGTGCGCGGGCGGGATCTGGCGAGCGCCATCCAGGATCTGCAGAGCCGGATGGCGACGGCGGTGAAGTTGCCCACCGGGTACGAATATACGTGGGCGGGGGAATTCGACAGCCTGCGCAAGGAGCAGCGGCGGCTGGCCTTCATCATTCCGGTGAGCCTGGCGGTCATCCTGGTGCTGCTGTACATCCAGTTCCGGACATGGCGGGACGCACTGATTGTGATTGGAACGCTGCCCTTTGCGGCGATTGGAGGAATCCTGTCGCTCTTTTTGACAGGGACGCCATTCAGCATCTCGGCGGCGGTGGGGTTCACGTCGCTGACGGGGGTGGCGACGCTGGGGGCGGTGGTTTTCCTTTCGGGAATCCGCCGGGCGCAGCGCGAGGACGGCTTCGATGCCGGCCTGGAGCGAGGTTGCCTGGACGAAATGCGGCCGGTGGTGATGGCTTGCATGGCGGCGGGCATCGGGCTGCTGCCGGCGGCCATTGCGACGAGCATCGGCGCGCAGGCCCAGCAACCGCTGGCGCGGGTGGTCGTAGGCGGGATGGTCACGACGGTGTTTGCCATCCTGTTTGTCATGCCGCTGCTGGTGAGGCGCTTCTCGTCGGGTGCGCGGCTAATGCCCAACGGGCACGAATAGAAGGGGCTGGAGCGGACTCGCTTACCCCTGGTCGACGCCTTCGAACACCAGGTGCGCTTTACCGGTGGCCGGGTTGGTGAGGAGTACGGGGGCAACGGCAAAGGCGGTCCGCAAATGTTCCCCGGTAAGCACCTCTGTGGGAAGGCCGTCGGCGAGGATGCGGCCCTCGTGCAGGAGCAGCAGACGGCCCGCAAACTGGACGGCGAGGTTGAGGTCGTGCACCACGCCAACGACGACGACGTCCTTCTGCAAAGCGAAGGCACGCACCTTCTCCATGAAGTCGATCTGGTGCCGAATATCGAGGAAGGTGAGCGGCTCGTCGAGGAAGAGGCAGCGGGTTACGCCCTCCAGCGGACGCCAGATCTGTGCCAGCACGCGGGCAAACTGCACGCGCTGCTTCTCGCCTCCGCTCAGG
>JBAUGH010000128.1:0-10540 GCA_049679565.1 Acidobacteriaceae bacterium | reverse complement strand
CCGCTGCCGTGGAAAGAGGCGCAGCCGGTGCGGCGGCGCCCAGAACCCGGGTCAGGCTGTTGTTGCCTTTGTTGGCGATCCAGACGCTGCCCCCCCCATCGACGGCAATGCCGCTGGGCGAGTCCAGTGAGCTGTCGGTAAATCCGCCCGAGGGCGACTCGGCTGTGCCGTCGTCGAGGAACAGGCTGAAGCTGCTGTTGCCTGCATTGCTGACCCACACCTGACTGTTGCCGTCGATGGCGATGCCGGAAGGTCCATCAAGTCCGCCGCCGCTGGCGATGGAGTGCTGTACGGCGCCCGTCTGGCTGATGTCCTCGAGAAGGTAGGTCCCGGAGCCAATGCTCCACACGTTGCCGGCGGCATCGATGGCCGCCGCCGTGGTTCCCCCGGAATCGGCGCTGGACGTGATGGCCGCGCCGTTGCCGGCCAGCTCACTCACGCCGCCGCCTCCATTCACGATCCATACGCTTTCACCGCTGACAGTCAGGGTTTCGGTCATTGTAGCCGAGGTGTATTCATAGGAATCCTCTGGCGTGAAGGTCGCGGTGACACTGTAGGTACCCGTTGCCGGAGTGGACGAATCAGTGATTGTCGACGGGGAGCCGCCATTCGGGGTTGCGGTGTAGCTGAAACTGCCGGGCGCATTGGCTGTCGCGTTCAGCACATTCACCAGTGAAGCGCCGTAAATCATCGTCGACGGCGGATTCCAGGTGATGAGCGGCGTCGCCTGTGCGCCTGTCACGGTGAACGTTTGGTACCCGAAAACGGCACAGCCGTTCCACTCGCTGGGGTAATCCTCGACGTACACGCTCAGGTTCGCCGGACTGGCAACCAGCGTTCCCGGCACTGTCACCTGCAGCTCGGTTGAACTGACATAGGTGACGCTGAGATAAGTGCCATTCACCGCGACCAGAGAGCCGGAATCGAAGCCCGCACCGGTTAACGTCAGAACGAAGCAGGCCGATCCGGCGGGAATCGACGCCGGGCTCAGGCTGGTCAGCGTGAGGGGAGTGCCGGAAGTATTGAAATTCGCATTCACCAGCGTCTCGTCGTCCGCGGTCAGGCTGTCCGGGTTCGTCGTTCCGGTCAGATCGAAGGTCCATCCGGCGAATGACCAGCCTGCGCCCGCATTTGCGGTTGCGGTGTAAGTCAGTTGCTGCCCCCAGGGATAGAATCCATCGTTCGTGGGCGAACCCGGCGACAGAACCAGCGTGCCCCCGCACGCCGAGCTCGAATCCGTGGCCGGCGCAAACTGCGGCTGCACGGTTGCGGTGTAGGTCGTGCTGGTCGCCGGTAGTAACCCAGTGGTGTGCGAGTAGGCCCCGCTGTCGCTCCACCCCGTAAATGCATGGCGGCTGTTGGAGCTGTAGGGATACTCGGGCGGGTTCGTGGTGTCACCCGAATAACTCAGCGACAGCGTGTGCGTCGTTCCCGAGTTCCATGCGCTCCCGTCGTAGCTCAAATCGGGGGAGAACGTAACCGGCGTGTACCAGAAACTCCCATCGACATACGCCCATAAGTCGGAGCTGAACGAGTTCTGAATCGGGTTCGACGGATTGACGTTGACGGTATAAACCGGACTCGTAGTCAGCTCAGCCGTGGCATCCACAGGATTGCCGGTATCCGGAACATAGAACTCCTTGGGATTAGCCCCCAGACCGCCGGGAAGCCAGAACGGCGAGTTGTTGAAGCGATAGAACGTCCAGCCGAGGTTGGGCGTTGCGGTCAGCGTGACCAACGTGCGAGCCACAAAGAATTCCTGATCGTCAATCGTCTCGGGAGTGGGCGACACGCTCACGCTGCCATCGCCGGACGGATACACTTCGGCCGAATAGGGAACCAGCTGGGCGAAGTTCGCAGAGTAAGTCGCAACCTGAGGAGAGGTTGATGGAAACGCCGGACTGCCGTTCCCCGGAAGCACGGTAATGGTGTGACTCTGCTCCGTGCTGTCATTCCATCGCCCATAAGTGTAATAAAATGTCGCTGATGTGGAGCTGTTCTCAATATCCCCCGTGAGTGTTTGCACTCCCGAAGGAACATTCAGCGTGTGTTGAGAATACAATCCCCAGTTATAAACCTGCGGAGTTGTCACGGTAACTCCGTCCACGATCACCTGCAGGCCAACGGGGTTCGAAGTGACCGTGACCTCGGTGGGAGCAGCTCCGTACAGACGCAGGATCGCTTCCTTGTCGCCGGCGGAGTAGTCCGCAGCGGTGACCGGGCCACCTTCCCCCTGCAGAGGAATGCCCGCGGGAATGCTTTCGATGACCGGACCCCCGTTGCGCGAAAACGAGTAAGCCGTATACTCCATTACCGACGCGTAGTCGTAGAGGGTCAGTAACTGCTGGTTTTGTTGGATAGTAGCAAAATTCGACCACGACCCCTTGATCACGTTGTTGTAGTTGACAGTGACGTACCCGCCCGCATCGGTGCGTGACTGCTCGTGGTAGAGGCCGACTACATGCCCCAGCTCATGTAAAAGCGTGGTGACTGAACAGGCGCCTGAACCGCCCATGTTCTGGACGCCGCTGCCGGAATATCCCTCAAAATCCACTTCACACTGCCCGCTATAGTCATTGGGATCGAGATTGATCTCTACATAATTGGCGCCTGACGGCGGGGTGACCCACTGAATTACGTTTGAAAAGTCCCTGTTGAAGGTGGTAATGGCGGTGCCGAGATTCGTGGTGTTGCCAGAGGAGGAATTGATCTGGTAATACACCGTGGCCACCCCGCCGACCGTGGGCCAGAGGGAGCCGGGGTTGGCCACGCCAACGGAATTCGTTTTCGGGCGAGCGGGAGATCTCGGCGACGGAACAGAAGCACGATTGAAGGTCTGGGCGCTCGCGCCCAGCGCAATAACAACGATAGCCGTGAGAAGGCTGGGCGCCTGGAAAAGCTTATGCCTTGAGTGGCGACGCATCCGGAGCAAACCCCCGCGCAGAAATCAGATCCGGGGGAGGAGACTGATAAGTTAGGTGAGGCTAGCAAGCTTCAGCAACAGAGTCAATCGGCGCGCGGTAAAAATGCGACTTGTTCAGTATCGCGTGACTCTCGGCTGAAAAGGCACAAAACCCAACAATAAAAGTGACTCCAGGTACGAGTCCGTTGAGGATATATTTTTGTGGCGAAAGCTTCGGATCGCGTCATTCGCCCGATCCCGCATGCGGGGGTGGTTCTCCAAACCGAAGGTCGATCCCGACGCAGATTCGAACGTGAGGCGCTTTGCAGGCGTGGGCCAGTAGCCCAAATCCCGAGCCAACCGGGTGAGTCGAGGCGCTTGCTCAGGGGGATCCTGCCGAAGGAGTGGTGGCCCCGGGCAGATTCGAACTGCCGACCTTCAGTTTAGGAAACTGCTGCTCTATCCAACTGAGCTACGGGGCCACGTTTGCAATCGACAGTCTCCAGGGTGCGCCTGAAACCACCAACCCAGTTTAACCCACTGCGGCAAATGGAGTTGATTCCGAAGAGGGTCTGTAAGAGAAGATAAGCCGCGACTTCGTTGGAGGGATGACGGCCTCTGCGCTCGCTTCAGTGCAGCCTGAGAACCGTACGCTCCTTCGCCGGGGCGGCGATGCAACCGTCTCACGCTGAAGATCGGGAGTTCTTCTCACCGAAGCTGTAAGACACCTCGGAGTACATCGCAGGATGCGAGAAGGTAATCGGGTAACCGATGCGCCATCGCGACTGGGTCGAGAGCGTCATGGCAGAATGCCCATGGATAAGCCCTTTTCCTTCAGCACAGCGTTGAAGGCGGGGATCGCCTTTTCATTGAGATTCTTCGCTGCCTGCTGCGCCCCCGCAAGCTGCTGCTCCAGTTCCTTGTTCACCGCGACCGAAGGGTCGGTCGGCGGCAGGTCGGCTCCGCTTTCCACCAGGAATGCCAGATTCGCCAGATTTCCATAGAGTCTCGTCGGAACGCGGAAAGCGTCCTCCGTGCGGCCCGTCAACGCAAGTGGGAAGAATCGCGCTTCGACAGCCTCCATGTTTTGTTCCAGCTGTTTGGCGGCTTGCAGAACGGACGCATCAGCGGCGTTCGCGGCCAGCATCGTCTGAAGATCGCCGAGTTGCTTCCGGGCCCATTCGATGTGGTTGATCGTGTCTGCGGACTGATTCATCTCGCTGCGGATTTCGAGCAGGAACTCCGTGTTAGCCCGGATGTCTTCCGTCGAGCCCAGATCTTTGGGATCGCGGAGAATCTCCAGCGGCTGAGTAAATTCCTTCCCGTCTACATTCAGCTTGACGGTATAGGTTCCAGGCCACACCTTTGGTCCGTGCGTGTAGTTTCTCCAGTGGACCAGAGGACGCCATCCTTCCGGCCCGTTCCTGACCCACGGCTCTCCGGGAGGACTGTTGCGCAGCTTCACCACTGTAGGAGCCTCATAGCTCAGGTCCCACCAAACCCGATTGACGCCGGGTTCCGTTGAGCCTTTGAGGGTGCGGATGGTATCACCCGACGCACTTACGATGGAGAGTTCCACCTTCTTCGCAGAGCCACGCAGGTAGTAGTTCAGGTCCGCGCCGTCGGGAGGATTGTCCCCCACCTGTTGATCGTTGCGGAGCATATTGGACCTTGTGTTCTTAAACTCACGATAGCGGTAAGCAGCGCGCGGCTTAAACAAAAATACGTCCGCGTTCTGCGCTTTGTCCCAGTCGCGAAGCGGTGTGATGTCATCAAGAATCCAGAATCCCCGGCCGTAGGTGGCTACCACCAGATCGCTGTAGCGTTTTTGAATCGTAAGCCAGGAGATCGGCGCCGGCGGCATATTATTCCGCAGCAGGGTCCAGTGGTCGCCATCGTCCCAGGAAACATAGACGAAATTGGATGTTCCAAGGAAGAGCATCCCCTTGCGCACCGGGTCTTCGACGATGGTCTGAACAGTGCTGTTCACCGATTTGGGGATATCCGCACTAATGAATTTCCATGTCATCCCATAGTCGCTGGTCTTATAAACGTATGGGTTGTAGTCCCCCGCTCCTTCGCGAAGATTATCGACGATATAAGCCGCGCCCGCCTCGAAATTAGAAGGCTCAATGCTCCAGATCGTCCCCCAGGGCGGAAGATTCTCGATGTTTTTCGTGACGTTGGTCCAGCTCTTGCCGCCGTCCTGGGTTACATTCACCTGGCCATCGGTGCTGCCGGTCCAGATCACCCCGGCTTTCACCGGCGATTCAGCGATGGAATACAGCACCTCTCCCTCAAACGTCATGAGATTGTCGACGGAAATGCCGCCGGAGTTCTGTTCATGGCTCTTGTCGTTGAGCGTCAGGTCCGGACTGATCACTTTCCATGACTGGCCGCCGTCATCGGTTTCATGGACATATTGACTGCCAACATAAACGCGATTGTGGTCGTGCGGCGAGATGGCAATGGGCATGGTCCAGTGCCAGCGGTACTTCACGTCCTTCGGCGCCCATCCATAGGTCGCTTCCGGCCAGGGTGACACCCAGCGAGCCTGTCCCGTACGCAAATCCATGCGGGTCAGATCGCCGTCGTAACAGCCCGACCAGACGATGTTGTTATCTGCCCAGTCGGGAATACTGAACCCCGGCTCGCATCCCCCGATCTGCGTCCAGTCTCCGGCCAGAATGCCCTGCTCTCCGCCGAATCCCTCCATCGGAATGTTGTTGCTGGGACCGCGAAACGTCGGCTCGTCCTGGCGGTTGCCATACACGTTATACGGAATCTGGTCATCGGTGAATGCGTGATACATCTGAGCGATGGGAAACGTGAACGTCGCGTAGGTCTTTTCCCGGTTCAGGCTCACGCTGATGCCGTGATCGTGCGCCACCATCACCCGGTTCGGGTTGAGCGGATCGTACCAAACGTCATGCACGTCGCCCGCTGGAATGGTCATGTCATCCGCGAGCGTCTTACCGCCGTCGCGTGAATAGACAATGGTGACCGCGACAAAGAAGATGAAGTTCTCATCATCCGGCGCGACCGCAAACCGCGTGTAGTAAGGCGAACGCTCCGATAACACATGCAGCTGGTTGACGACCTTCCACGTGTTACCGCGATCGTCGGACCGATAGAATCGCGGAGTATCTTCCTGAATGAGCGCATAGATGCGGTCGGAATCGCTCGGCGCAATCTGTACTGCAACTTTCCCTACGGGTTGATCCGCTGCAGGAAGCCCATGCCCGGAGAGCTTCTTCCAGGTATCGCCACCGTCGTGCGTGATGTAGACCCCGCCCCCTGGGCCCCCGCTGTCCTCATCCCAGCTGTGAATGGCCACCTGCCACATCCCTGCGACCAGCGTATTCGGATCATGCGCGTCCAGCGACAGCTCGGAGCACCCGGTATTCTCATCGACGAAAAGGATTCGCTTCCATGTCTTGCCGCCATCGTCCGTGCGGAAGATGCCGCGTTCCTGCTGCGGCCGGAAGGCCTGCCCCATCGAACAGACATAGACGACCTTATCGTCCAGTGGATTCACGATGATTCTGCCGATGTGTCCGGTGAGATCCAGGCCCATGTGCTGCCAGCTCGCGCCACCATCGGTCGACTTATAAACTCCATCTCCCATGGAATAGTTGTTGCGAATGATCCAGGTCTCGCCGGTTCCCGCCCACACCGTATTGTGATTCGATGGAGCGACCGCCAGGGCGCCGATCGCCGAGACCTTTTCGTGGTCGAAGATGGGAGCCCAGGTAACCCCTCCGTCGCTGGTCTTCCAGATCCCCCCGTCGGCCGCGCCGGCGTAGATCACCATGGGATTGCCCGGTTCGCCCACGACTGCGGAGACGCGATTGCCCCCAGGGCCGATTTCGCGATAATGCAGCTGGGCAAAGGGATTCCCGGTTGTGGGCTGATCCTGAGCGAACTGCATCGCCTGCGACATTCTCTGGGCGGAAGCGCCCACCGATAAAACAAGGATGGCAGCTTCCCACGCGACCATGCGCACAATGGGAATCTTTCGTTGCGGATTCATCGTCTTCTCATCTCCGTCAGGGTAAACGGAATTCTACACGGCGCAGACCCGCTGCAACCGAACGAAGGCGCTTTGTCGGCCGGCGGAACACTTCCGGATTTCGCGCTGAGACTATTACCCGACTGAGGTCTGCAGCCCTTGAAACCAGGTGCGCCTGCCACCCCCATCAGTCTTGCCAGCGATGGCACGCACTGACCAGCCCGGATTGCCGCAGATTTGATATCGTAACAGCCACTCGCCGCCGCCCGATGCAGATGGGGAATGCGGCTCCTCTTTCAAGGGGAATCATATGCCGGGGCGGTCGGGATGGCGCGCCGCCAGTCAGAGTCAGGATTTGGATGCGACGGCCGGATCGACCATGATCGGCGGCTTTGCGGCGTTGCGATCCGGCAACTGGTCCAGCAGGACCACATTCAGCAGCGATTTGTGAACCTGGATGCCGCCGTTGTACTGGATAAAACCGAGTTTGCGAAAGCGGTTCATGAAGAAGCTGACCCGGGATCGGGTGGTGCCGATCATTTCGGCCAGGGCTTCCTGAGAGATCTTCGGAATCATCGTGTCCGGATGGCCCGGCTTGCCCATCTCCGCCATCAGCAGGAGAATGCGGGCCAGGCGCTTTTCGCTGGAATTAAACAGCTGATCCACCAGATCGGACTGAATCCGCATGCTGCGAGCCAGTAGAAAAGACAGGAAGAGATCGGAGAAGGCATGCTCCTCATGCATCACCCGGATCATCTCCGTCCGCTCAATCTTGAGCGCGGTGCAGCCGGTGATGGCCGTGGCTGTCGCCATGCGGAGCCCGGCCACCGCGGTGAGCGACTCTTCTCCCACGAAGTCGCCTGTGGCGAGAAGCGTGATCGTGGCCTCTTTCCCTGTGGTTGAAACAACCGTCAGCTTCGCGCGGCCCTTCTGCAGATAGAAGATGGAGTCGGCGGGATTTCCCTGCGCGAAAAAAGTCTGTTTTGGCCTGAGCTGGACAATCTTTCGTCCCAGACCCGCGCTGGCGAGAAAAGCCTCCGCATCAAATCCGGCCATCTGCGATTGAGCCACTTGAATTGATATCCCCCCTACTCGATTGCTGTCTCTCGCTACGACCATCGCGCGAAATTATCATTCACTCTGCCGGATTGGCAGGTGTGCTGCAGATCATACTCTCTGGCTGGGGCGATTCCGGTTATCGAGCCAGAGGTTTCGATCCGGGAGCGGTGCGATTCCCAGGGTCGCACCGCACGGCGCCCGTGCCATTACATCGAAATGCTGACCGCAATGCCGACGCCCGGATAGCTCCGGTTGTAGAGGTAGTAGCCGCCGTCATCATAGTCGAGGTAGACCTGGTCGTTGTCATACCAGTCATTGCCCCATTGCTGCGGCCACGGATCGACCACGCTCAGCCAGTATCCGTCGTACTGGAAGCGAGGAAATCCGCCTACCACCATGAAAGGAAGACCCCGGATGAGGAATCCGTGCCCCGGTCCAAAGTAGCCCTGAAAACGAGCGTCAGGAATCCGATAGCCGTGATAACCGCCGCGCTGCTGCCAGGTGCGGTGGTCCGACTGCCAATTCCCCGCGCGATGCTGCTGCCAGGCGGCCTGCTGGACACGCTGCTGTGCCTGGATATCCTGCCGCGCGGGTACCGTGGTCCGCTGTTGCCGGGCATGCTCGTCCTGCCGGGACACAGAATGGCTCTGCTGTTGTGCGGCTCCCCGTGGCTGGACCGTCTGGTGTGGAGACTGGTTTTCCCGCTGCTGTTGCTGGGCGGGCGGCCGTTTGTCGGTGGGTGGCTTTGACTGCTGCCCATGCTGCTGGGCGTGCTGCTGCTCAGGCCGTGCCTGCTGCTGTTTGTTGTTCTGCTTCGGGTGATCCTTGTCTTCTGATGGCCGGTCCTGCGCAGCACATGCCAGGGCGACAAATCCGAAGGCCAGGGCCAGCGTGGCGATATGGACGATTCGAGACGTTTTCATTGGGAGTGCCTTTCAGTTCCTGAACGCCTGCGCTATCGCAGGCTGCTGGTGGTCGTGGTAGACGGATGGCCAATGGCGTCGCCGGATACCACGAGCTCCACTCTGCGGTTCTGTTGGCGCCCTCCCGCGTTGTCGTTCGACGCTACCGGTTCCGAATTGCCGTAACCGATCGCCGTGACCGCGCTGTTCGTCACCCCCTGCTGCACCAAATAATCGCGGACCGCTCCGGCCCGGTTCTCCGACAGCGTTTGATTCATCGTGTCGCTGCCGACATTGTCGGTGTAGCCCCCGACCGCGATGGCGAGTCCGGGATAGGAGAGAAGAATGCCTGAGACCTTCGCCAGCTTCTCGCGCGCACCGGAATTCAAGGAGTATTTTCCTGTGTTAAACAGTACGTCGGACATGCTGATGATCAGTCCGCGAGCGCTGTCCCGTGTCTGCAGAACGGCATTCAACTGCTCAGTCAACTGCGCGCGCATGGCTGCCTTGTCGCTGTCGGCCTGCTGCACTTCCTGCTGTGCTGCCATACGAGCCTGGTCAGCATCGGCTTCGGCGACTGCCACCGCCGCAGAAGAGGCGGCCTGACTTGCGGCCTCATCCGAGCGTGCTTTTGCCGCATTGGCTTGTGCGTCGGCCGCGTTGGCCTGCGCGTTGGCAGCCTCCGACTGCGCCTTCTGCTTCTCCCGGTCCGCAGCTTCTGTCTGCGCCTGGGCCGCCGTTTGCGCCTCTGTCGAGGCCTGACGCTCGCTGGCCAGACGCGCTTCGTCGATTCTCTTCACGGCAATCGCCCGTGCATCTTCCGCAGTCTGGACGACTTCACGCGAGGTAGCAATGAGTTCCTGCGTAGCCGGATGCCGCTCGATTGCCTCGCTGTTCGCAGCGTTCATCAGTCGCACTGCTCGACGATAGCTGTCTCCGGCATATTGCTCGGCGCCCTCCGATTCCGCGATACGCACCGCGTTCCGCGCCTCAAAGAACTCCAGAGGCAGCTTCGCATTCGCAACCACCGGGTCGAACTTATAGCCGGTGGGAATATAGCCGCCGCGCTCGATCAGGTCATACCGGGCGTGAACAGTTTCAGCCGACCCGACGGTATCGGCGCGCACCACGTTCTCGAGCACCACGACATTGCTGGGCTGATGCACGGCGTAGTAAGGCTCCGCCGTAACGATCAGCGCGAATGCCTGCAGGTCGGTGGTTGCGTGCAACTTGCTGCGATGGTTCCCCCCTACCAGCACTTCTCCCAGATTGACCGGCCGGCCCTCCGGGGAGATTGCCCACAGGATGTAAGTGAGGTATTCGCCTCCTTCTGCCGACGGCTTTTGCAGATTCCCGAATTCAGCCGTGATGGCGAGATTGCCTCTCTTGTTTTCCACTCTGGCCCAGCCGCTGGCGAGCGGCATCAGAGCCGTTCCGGCAAAATCCACCCTGGTTGATTCCCCGCGGTGCGCATAATTTACCGCTTCGACGGTGCGGGTGGTCACGATCGCACGGTACGGGCTGGGCGAGGGAGTCGGTTCGGCAAGGGGAATGAACCGGGGCGACGTCTGAGCGAAGGCGCTCGTGCCCACCATGGCAGCAACTACCAACAGCAGCTTCCTTTTCACAAATCTTCCTTTATGGCAGAGGAACTGCCATGGTTAC
>JBAUGH010000127.1:0-3381 GCA_049679565.1 Acidobacteriaceae bacterium | reverse complement strand
GGGGTGGTACGCGACCAGCAGCGCGGGCGTGCGGAGGTCCAGATCGCAGCGAGCTTCGACTTCTTCGCGCGAGAGAAGGCGACTGCGGCGCAAGTGATCGAGGGAGGGCGCGCCGGCGCGATGCACGCGCCAGGGCTCTTCACCCATGGCGATCACGCGGGCGCGGGCAGCCTCCGTCGAGGTGAAGTGGATGTGGCTCATTTTGGTGAGCGCGTTGCGAACAGCATCGTCGATCGCGCCCTCGCTGATCTCGCCTCCTTCGATGTGGGCGATAGGAATGCGCAGCGAAAGCGCGACCGCCGCGGGTGCAAGCATCTCGTAGCGGTCAGCGATGAGAAGCAGCAGATCGGGACGCAGGGCGCCGAGGGTGTCGGCCAGCGAGAGGACGGCCACGCCGATGCTCTTCGCCATGCCGACGTCGGTGTCGGAGCTGAGCAGGGATTCGATCCGCGCGGCAAGCGGGAAGCCGTCTTTTTCGATTTCGCGCACGGTCGCGCCGAATTCCGGCGACAGGTGCGAGCCCATCGCGATCAGCCGCAGGTCGACGCCCGGGTGTTCGGAGAGCAGGCGCAGCGGCCAGTACAGATGGCTGTAGTCCGCGCGCGAGCTGGTGACAACGGCGATGCGGCGCTTCATCCGGATACATGGGAGAAATCGCCGGCGCGCAGCAGCGCACTGGGCTGGTAGCCGGGGATCAGGCTTTCGACCTCGTGCAAAAGCAGGGAGAGATCCCGCGCTGCAATTGCGGACTCAAGAGCAGAGATGTGCGCCACGAGCGGGGGGATAGCCGGGCCGAGAACGCGGTGAAGGCCGGGACCAGCGCGGTCCCCGAGCCGTTCGCCGGCGGCCAGCAGAGATTCGTCGAGTTTGTCGCCGGGCCGAGGTTCGGTGAAGACGATGGGAATCTCGCCGGCTCGGGTTGCAGCAGGCACATGCGCTGCGAGGATGCGGCGGGCCAGGTCCTCAATGAGGACGGCCTCGCCGGAATCCGGAACGAAGATACCGGCGGCATCCTCCGCTCCGATGGCTTCGGCAAGCAGCAGCACCACCTGATCGAGGGTAAAGAAAAAGCGCCGGCCGGCGGGATGGGTGACGGTGACGGGGCCTCCGCTGGCGATCTGATCCGCGAAGATCGGCCCAACGCTGCCGGGCGAGCCGATGACGTTCACCAGGCGGACGGCGGTGAATCCGTGGGCGAGGGTGGCCAGCTCGGCGATGCGCTTGGACGCCCCCATAATGCTGTGCGGGGCGACGGCTTTATCGGTGGAGATGAGAACAACGCGAGGCACACCGCATTCCGCCGCCAACTCCGCCAGAGTCCAGGTGCCGATGGCATTCGTGGAGACGGCCGCGAATGGATTCCGCTCCATGAGCGGGACATGCTTGAGCGCGGCGGCATGCAGAATGAGATCAGGACGATGCTCGGCGAGAAGAGCCCGCAGCAGGCCGCGGTCGCAGATGCTGCCGAGAACCGGGGCGCAACGGTCCCCGCAGCCGCTCGCGGTCATCTCCGAGAAAATCTCGAAGAGCGGCTGCTCCGCGATTTCGAGGAGAACGATCTCTGCAGCGCCGGAGGCGGCGAGAAAGCGGACCATTTCCGAGCCGATGAAGCCGCCAGCCCCGGTGACGAGAATGCTACGCCCGGCGACGCCGGGGATCGTGACCGGAGTGGGTTGCGACGGGCGGCGACCCAGAATCGCGGCCCAGTCCGGCTCGGATTCGGGTACAAACGATGCGGAAGAGGCTGGCTGCACTGACAAAAATTATAATTCTCGTTCCATCTCTCCATGCCCGTGACTCTGCTGCCCGCTACCGAACAACTCGCACTGCTGCGACGGGGCGCGATCACCCCGCTGGAGCTGGCCGAGGAGCACATCCGCCAAATCGAGCAGCTCAATCCGCAGCTCAACGCGCTGGTGGACTTCGACGCGGACCGGGTGCGAGCCCAGGCAGCTGCGGTGCAGACGGGAGCGCTGTCAGGATTGCCGGTGACCGTAAAGTCGTCGATTGCTGTGGCCGGACATCGTTGCGAGATTGGCAGTGTTTTAAATCGGGGATCGATTCAGAAAAAGAACGCGGTCCTGGTGGATCGGCTGCTGGCCGCCGGAGCCGTGATTCTGGGGACCACGAACTGCCCGGAGTTCCTGATGGCGTACGAGACGGAGAACCTGCTTTACGGGAGTACGCGAAATCCCTGGAATCCGGAGCACACAGCGGGCGGATCGAGCGGCGGTGAGGCAGCGGCGATTGCGGCGGGCCTGTCGGCGGCGGGGCTGGGCAGCGACAGCGGGGGTTCGGTCCGGGTGCCTGCGCACTTTACCGGGATTTGTGCGCTGAAGCCAACGGCCGGACGCTTCCCGGCCGAAGGACATTTGCCGCCATGCCGAGGGCCGTTCGCTTTTCTGGGATCGATCGGGCCGATGGCGCGCACGGTGGGCGATCTGTCGCTGCTGTTCGCAGTGTTGTCCGGGCAGGATGCGACCGATCCCAACAGCGCGCCGGTCGCGCATCGTGCGGTGACCCGTGAGGAGGCCACGCAGACTCCGATCGGATGGTTTGAAGACGATGGGCTGGCACCGGTAACAGCAGAGACGCGGAGCGCCGTGCGCGACGCGGCGCGGGCGCTCGAGCGGCAGGGGTTCCGGGTCGAGCGCTTTCGCCCGCAGGTGCTGGAAGAAACCCGGAAGCTATGGTGGACGTTCTTCATGCAGTGCGGGGCGATGCTCTATGAAGCAACGATTCGCGGGCATGAAGACGAACTGAGCCCCACGTTCCGCGATTATCTGGCCCTTGCGCAGTCAGAGAAACCCCTGACCGCCGATACTCTGCTGGCGGCGTGGGTGGAGTCGGACGCTGTACGGGGGAAGCTGCTCGATGAGATGCGGGCGTTTCCGATTCTGCTCTGCCCTGTTTGTTCCATTCCAGCTTTCCGGCCAGGCGAGCGGGCGTGGACGGTCGAGGGCCAGCGCGTGACCTATCTGGACTCCATGCGGTACACGCAGTGGTTCAATCTGCTGGGCGGGCCGGCGGCGGTGGGTCCGGTTTCACGATCCGCGGAGGGCTTGCCGATCGGCGTGCAGATAGCGGGGCGCCCCTATGCGGATGAGCTGGTGCTGGCTGTGGCGGCGGCAGTGGACGTGGAGTTCGGCTACCGGCCGCCGCCGATGGCGCTGTAGCCGCCTGATCTGTCGCGGTTGCGATGCCGCCTGGCTGCTCTTCAGGCGCGGAAAGCAGCAAGGTCCGCCAGGCAGGCGGACCTGAGTGAATCACAATGAGATGAATTACGGCTTGAGTTTGGAGAAGAGGTTCAGCTTGGAAACGTCGTTCACCATCACAAACGCGAAGAACAGGATGATCATGACGAACGCCACCTGGTAGATG
>JBAUGH010000126.1:0-9531 GCA_049679565.1 Acidobacteriaceae bacterium | reverse complement strand
ATCAGCGTGGCGTAGCGCAGCTTGTTGATCCCGCTCTGGATCGTCAGCACCGCCGGCATGGCCATGTCGATGAACTGGTAGTGTCCGGCTTCCAGCTCCCGCTTCAGCTTCAGGCCGGTCTCCGTTTTCTCGATGCCGATAATGATGGTCGCGTGGGGAATGCCCAGGATCTCGGCGAGCAGCACGCCGGTCTGGGCCGCGCCAAAATCGTCGGACTGTAGTCCCGTCACGATCAGATCGAAATTCTCGCCCTCAATCGATGCCGCGATGGCCCGCGCGGTATTCGCTGCATCCATCTGGGCAAAGCGGTCGTCCTCGAGATGAATGGCCCGGTCGGCGCCCTTGGCCAGCGCCTCGCGCAGCACCTGGCCGGACCGCGCGGGGCCCGCTGTGATGGCCGTGACCTCGCCGCCGTGCTTTTCCTTCTGCCGCAGGGCCTCTTCCAGCGCGTAGGCGTCGGGCTCGTTCGTTTCCCATGAAACGTCGTCCCGGATCCACGTTCCGGTTTCATTCAGCCGCAGCGGCGCGTCTTTCTGCGGAACCTGCTTGATGCACACCAGAATTTTCATTGTGGGCGATTCCAGACCAACGGCAAAGTATAGCCCAGGCAGGGCCCTGGCAGCCTTCGCCGGATGGCGAAGTCGGAGTGATGGGGATTCGCGACAAGGGATTCGTGTATGGTGATTCTGGTTTGTTTTCCTTTCCCTCTATGATGGCTAAGGCCGCGGCCAGGACGAGCACCGGGCGGGTGCGTACGGGCAACGAAGATTCCTTTGGATACCGGTCGGATCACGGCATTTACGTGGTTTGCGACGGGATGGGCGGCGCGGCAGGAGGCGAAGTGGCCAGCCGCATGACCGTCGACACCCTGCTGCGGCGCATGACCGAAGGCGAGGGCGAGTCGTTTGAGCAGCGGCGCGAGCGGCTGCACGCGGCCATCGAGGAAGCCAACCGGGTGGTGCTGGAGCGGGCGGATCGGGAGCCCGGCTTGTCGGGCATGGGGACGACCCTGGTGGCGCTGCTGCTGGATTCGGCGGAGAATCCGGCGCGGGCGCTGGTGGCGCATGCCGGCGACAGCCGCTGCTACCTGTTCCGCGGAGGGCGGCTGACGCGGGTGACCCAGGATCACTCGCTGGTGGACGAGCAGGTGCGGCTGGGCACCATGACGGTGGAGGAGGCAGAGCGGTCGCCCTTCCGCAGCGTGATCACGCGGGCCATCGGAACGCAGCCTTCGGTCACCGAAGAAACCCAGGAGATGGTCCTCGAAGCGGGCGACGTATTTCTGCTGTGCAGCGACGGGCTGACGCGGGAAGTGGCGGAAGAGGAGATTGGGCGGGTGCTGGGCGCGGGGAATGACGTGGACCAGGCCGCTGAGCGGCTGGTGGAAGAAGCGAATGAGAATGGCGGCCGGGACAATGTGACGTGTCTGGCGGTCCAGGTGCCGCCGGTCGCGGGCCGGTAGCAGCCAGCGGACGGCCAGCAGAAAACCAGCAGCATACGTCAGGGCAAACCATGACTGAAATCAAAACCGTCGGCGTGATTGGGGCGGGGACGATGGGCAACGGGATTGCCCATGTTTTTGCGCGGAGCGGGATTCGAGTCCTGCTGTGCGAAGTGGAGCAGCGCTTCCTGGACCGGGGCCTCGAGACAATCCGCAGGAATCTGGAGCGCGAATCAAAGAAGGGGAAGATTACGCCTGAGGATGTCGATGACACCCTGCGGCGCGTCGAGGGCACGCTGGACCGGGCCTCGCTGGCCGAAGCCGATTTTGTGATCGAAGCCGCGACCGAGCGGTTCGAGATCAAGCGTCAGATCTTTCTGGAGATGGACGCGCTGCTGAGGGCGGAAGCGATTCTGGCGTCGAACACATCGTCGATTTCGATCACGAAGCTGGCGGCGGTGACCGCGCGGCCGGAGCAGGTGATCGGGATGCACTTCTTTAATCCCGTGCCGGTGATGCAGCTGGTGGAGGTGATCCGCGGGCTGCAGACGGGCCAGGAGACCTACGAGACCGTCGCGACGCTGGCGGAGAAGTTAGGCAAGACCGCGGTCGAGGTCAACGACGCGCCTGGGTTCGTCTCGAACCGGGTGCTGATGCCGCTGCTGAATGAGGCCATGTTCGCGGTGATGGAAGGCGTGGCCACGCCGGCCGCGGTGGACGAGGTGTTCAAGCTGGGGATGGCGCACCCGATGGGACCGCTGACGCTGGCCGACTTCATCGGGCTGGACGTGTGCCTCGACATCATGCGGGTGCTGCACGACGGGCTGGGCGATCCGAAGTACCGGCCGTGTCCGCTGCTGGTGCGGATGGTGGACGCGGGATGGCTGGGGCGGAAGAGCGGGCGCGGGTTTTACACCTATTAGCGGAAGCCATTGGTGTAGCCAGGCAGGTTCCGGCGCGGGCAACGGCCCTCATTCCCACACCGTTCCGGCGTATGCTCCAACTATGGTGCGGATGACGGTGCTGGCCAGCGGTTCAAAGGGCAACAGCACGGTTGTTTCCAGCGCAACGACCCGAATTCTGGTGGATGCCGGGCTGAGCTGCCGCGAGCTGATGAAGCGGATGAAGGCGGCTGGCGAAGACTCCTCGACGCTGGACGCCATTCTGGTGACCCACGAACATCAGGACCACGTGCAGGGGCTGGCGGTGACGGCGCGGAAGCTGGGGATTCCGGTGTACTGGACGGAGCCGACGCATCGGGCGTGGGTGCGATGGATGACGCCGCGGAAGCGGATCACCTACGCGCAGTGGCTGGAACAACGGAAGCAGAGCGCCGCGAGCAGGGAGCGGACTGCGAGCGAGAATCCAGCGAACGGCGGGCAGCAAGCCGGCGCAGCGGTGGCGGTTACCGGCCCGGCGGCGACGGAGCCCGATGCCGAGGAGCTGGCGGCGGCCGAGGAAGCGCTGACCGAAGCGGCGCGGGAGCCGGAGAAAGATCCGACGTTCCTGCCCGCGGTCCAGTATTTCCGGTCGGGGAACGGGCTCCGGATCGGGGATATTGCCATAACACCCTTCACCATCCCCCACGATGCCATTGATCCTGTGGGGTTTGTGTTCGAAGCCGAGGGGGTGCGCATAGGTTTGGCGACCGACCTGGGCTATATGCCATCCAATGTGAGTGTGCAGTTGCGGGGATGCGACGTGCTGATGCTGGAGTCGAACCACGATCTCGAGATGCTGCGGGACGGGCCGTATCCATGGTCGGTGAAGCAGCGGGTCATGTCGCGCGTGGGCCATCTGTCGAATGACGCCACCGCGGAGTTTCTGGCCCGAGGTTACGACGGCCAGGCGGCGTATGTGGTTCTGGCGCATCTTTCAGAAAACAATAATCTTCCGGAGCTGGCACGGATCGCCGCGGAGCGGGCTTTGCGGGATCGCATGAGTTTGCTGGCAAATCGCCTGTTGTTGGCCGAGCAGGATCGGCCCATGGAAACCATTTCTCTCCGGTAAATGCGCGGTTATACTATTGAAGAGCCGCCCCTTGCATTGGATTCCCGTTTCCGGGGCCCTGCGGCTGGGACCGATTGAGACGGGGGGAAAATGAGGACCCAAACGATGAGCCCATGTACTGATCCGGTCGTTGGGGACATATTGTCGAGCTGGCGCTACGATATTTCAGGGATTTCGCCTGAAATGCGGATCGACTACGAGGAACACCTGTCGTCGTGCGCCTACTGCGGATCGCGGCAGCGGCTGCACCGGACGATCGACGTGGCCCTGATTACCCTGAGCACGCTGTGCATCCTGGCCTTCCTGCTGGCGCTGGCGGTGATCCACCATGTGGAGCCACTGCGGAGCGCGGCGGTGGTGATGCATCTGGAGCATACGGCGGTGGTGCTGACGCTGCAGGCGGCGGCGATTGTGGGACTGCTGGCATCGCTGGCCGCGTGGATCCTGGTCGCGATTGCGACGCCGGCGCCGGTTTTCCTGACCGGGGTGGCGATGGAGCGGGCCCGGGTGCTGCAGGACCGGATTCCGGAAGAATTGCGCAGCCGGATGCGGGCGTAAGAGCCAGCCGGGAGCCTCGCGCTTCATTCCCATTTTGATCTCGCCTGCCCAGGGCTTTCCCGTCTCGACATCGAACAAAACAGTGGCGTGACCGTCGTCACATCCGCAGGCGCGCGCCTTTGCGACGATGATCTCGTTCTTCGACGTGGGGAGGGAGCTGGAATATGGTGATTCCCATCGATGCTGTTCGTACCGGGGCCGGATTTGAACTGACCGCTTGCTGGGCGAAACCGGCGACGGAAGAACCGGAAGTTCCGGACTGGAACCACGAAACAGAGCCGGCGCGCGGGGTCGCCTGGGCGATGCTGCTGAGCCTGGTGATTTGGGTGGGATTGATCGTAGCCGGGCGGGCGCTGGTGGCACTGCTTTAGCTTTCCCCTTCCCCAAAAACATCGGATCTGTCGGCGGGCGGCGCGGCGGGGTGACGGGCAAGTCATCCGGGGCGCACCACGGAAATAATCAGAGACAGGGACGGGCATCCGTGAGGATGCCCGCTTTGCTTTTGGGAGCGGGGCGGTCAGCGCCCGGGCCTGATGTCCAGGCCTGGCGGAGCGCGACGGTCAGCGCGAGGCGGACGGCGGGCGCGTGACAGTGAGGGTAGCGGCCATGCGGTGTTCCTGTCCGGGCGGCAGGGTGACGGCGCAGGTGAGAACATTGCTGGCTTCGACGCAGGCCATCTTTTGCCATTCCTCTTCGCCGAGGTCGGGAATGGAGGCGGCGCCTTCGCGACCGGGGTTCCAGACCACAGTGGAAGCGGAGTTTTCTTTGGCGGTGGTGAGGGTGCGGCGAAGAACCGGATCGACAAGGTCGACCGGGGACGGCGCATCGAGGTAGGCGTTGTCGGTAGTTCGGGAGAACACCAGCGGTCCGGACTGGATTTTGCGGCGATTGCCATCGGTGTTATCGAGGAAAGCCACGCCGTCGAGGCCGCGCACTTCGACCCGCTGGGCGAGCCCCACGTGGAAGTAAGTGTGCAGGGCCTCTTCGAAAATGAACGGATCGCTGCCGGTATTGGCCACGATGAGCTCGAGTTGCAGCGAGCGGCCGATGTGCAGGCGGTACGTCAGGCGGAAGTCGAAGGGCCACCAGCGGCGGCTAAAATCGTCGGCAAAGGTGGAAGCGGCCACGGTCACCGAACCGTCGGGATTGAGGGCAACGGAGTCGAGCTGCCAGGAGCGGATGCGGACGAAGCCGTGCTTCGGCGCGTTCGGGTTATCGGATTTTGCCCGGAACCAGGGAAAACAGATGGGGATGCCGCCACGAATGGGCTGATCGTCTTCCCACATCGAGCGGTCGCTGAGGAAGAGGACTTCGTCCTGCTCGTCGGGCTGCCAGGAGGTGAGGTGCGCGCCGTGAAGGTAGAGCTCGGCCTGGGCGGCGGACGAGGCGATGTGGATTTTGGGCAGGCCGCCGCGGCCGGCGAGGACCCGGACAACATCAGGGATGCCGTGCTGATGGTTCAGGGCTTCGATGGAGGCGGTCTGCATGCTGAATTGGATTCCAGGACACGGGAGTGGGGGTGCGAATAGGAGGATCGCATAAGTTGACCCCTTGACATTCGACAGGAGAGAGCGGTATTTCTGTTTTCAATGCTGTTGTCGAATGTCGAGGGGGGACTCGAGAGACCGAACCCTCGCTGGAGAAACCATGCCGCCATCTTCCGATTTGCTGCAGGGCACGCTGGACATGCTCATTCTGAAAGCAATTGCTCTGGAGCCGAGGCACGGCTGGGCGATTGCGCAGCGCATCCAGCAGGTTTCGAACAACGTTTTGCAGATTGGGCAGGGCTCGCTGTATCCGGCGCTGCACCGGCTGGAATACCGGGGCTGGATCCGGGCGCAGTGGGGCTCGTCGGAAAACAACCGGCGGGCGCGGTTCTATTCGCTGACCGCGGCAGGGCGGAAGCAACTGGAAGCGGAGCTGGAGAACTGGGGACGGCTGGCGGGTGCGATCCAGGTGGTGCTGGAGCAGGTGTAGCGGGGAGCCAATCTGAGGGAAAAGCCAGCATGAGGCCAGCTAAACGCCAGCTTGAGGCCAGCGTGAGGCCAGCTAAGAGCCAGCTTGAGGCCAGCGTGAAGTCCAGCTTGAGGCCAGCGACGGGTGCGAGAGGCGGGGGTTATCCGGGGAAGGGAGGGCGCAAATGATCGGTGAGCTTTGGACACGGATGAAGTTCTTCCTGACCGGCAGGAGCCGGCGCGAGGTGGACGAAGAATTGGCGTTTCACGTGGAGCGGGAGCGGGAAGCAAACCTGGCGCGGGGCATGACGGAGGAGCAGGCGCGGCGGCAGGCGGCGCTGGCGTTCGGGAGCCGCGAGCGGGCGCGGGAGGAATGCCGGGAGCAGCGGCCTCGCTACTGGATGGAGTCATTGGCGCGCGATGTGAAGTATGGGCTGCGCGGGCTGTTGCGGAATCCCGGATTCACGGTTGTAGCCGTGCTTACCCTGGCGCTGGCGATTGGCGCAAACACCGCCATCTTCAGCCTGATGGATCAGGCGCTGCTCGAGGCGCTGCCGGTGAAGGATCCGGGACAGCTGGTGGTGCTGAGTTTTGCGGGGGCGCAGGATGGGCATGTCCACGACGATGGCGGGAATACGCCGGGACACAACCATGAATTTTCGTATCCGATGTATCGCGATCTGCGCGCCCGGAACACGGTCTTCAGCGGGCTGATTGCTTCGGAGCAGACCATGGCGGGCGTGACGTGGAACAACCGGGCGGAAGCGGTGCATGCGGAGCTGGTGAGCGGAAACTACTTTTCGCTGCTGGGGGTGAATCCGGCGGTGGGACGGGTGTTCGATGCCGGCGATGAGAGCGCGCCGGGGGCGAATCCCGTGGCGGTGCTCAATTTCGATTACTGGAAGACGCACCTGGGCGAAGCGCAGGTGGTGGGAAAAACGCTGGAGGTGAATGGGACGCCGTTCACGATTGTGGGCGTGGCGGCGCCGGGGTTCCACAGCATAGTGTGGGGCCGGCTGACGGATGTGTACGTGCCGATGACCGAAGAGAAGGTGCTGATGCCGGAGTGGGATTATCTGCCGGACCGGCGGGCGTACTGGATCGATCTGGAAGGGCGGCTGAAACCCGGAGTGACAGCGGCTGCGGCGGCACCGGCGCTGAACACGCTGTTCCTGCAGATTCGGACCAGCGAATTTTCGCTGTTGAAGGATCAGTCGGCGCACGCGCGCAGGGATTTCATCACCCGGGCGCACATCAATTTGGAACCGGGGGCGGGGGGTTTCTCGCCGACGCGGGACGATCTGCGCACGCCGCTGACCATCATCATGGGCATGGTGCTGCTGGTGATCGCCATGGCGGTGGTGAACGTGGCCAGCCTGCTGCTGGTGAGGGCGGCGACGCGGGTGCGGGAGTTCAGCGTGCGCTTCGCGCTGGGGGCGACCAACGCGCAGGTGCTGCGGCAACTGATGGCGGAGGGTCTGCTGCTGGGCGCGCTGGGCGCGGCAGTCGGCCTCGCGCTCACGCCGGAGGCTCTGCGCCTGCTGATCCACTGGATGAGCGGGCGGAGCGGAGGACAGCCGCTGTTCACTCCCACCCTGGACTGGCGGGTGCTGGGCTTCACGGCGGCGGTGACGGTGATCGCCAGCCTGCTGTTCAGCCTTGCACCGGCGGCGCAGTTTCGCAGCCCGAAGCTGGCGGAATCGCTGAAACAGCAGACGGGGACGGGCGGAGGCGGGTCGCTCAGCTTCCGGCGGACCTGCGTGGCTCTGCAGATCGGATTCAGTTTGTTGCTGCTGGTGGGAGCGGGTTTGTTTGTGCGCACCATCACGAATTTGAAGAACGCGCAGACCGGCTTTCCGACCGATCATCTGCTGGCGTTTTCAGTGGACCCGCAACTGGCCGGGGTACCGCAGACCCAGGTGACGGCGGTGGAGCTGGAAGTGCTGGACCGCGTAGCGGCGCTGCCGGGGGTGCGGGGCGTGGGCGCAACCGACGATCCGGATCTGGTGGGCGACGGCACTGGCGGCGACGTGGTGGTGAGCGGCTACACGCCGCCGCCCAATGAAGACTTCGACGTGGAAACGCCGTGGGTGAGCAACGGGTATCTGCAAACCATGGGAATTCCGCTGTTGGCAGGAAGGTATTTCGCGGCGGGGGACACGGCGACCTCGACAAAAGTGGCGGTGGTGAACGCGAGCTTCGCAAAGCATTACTTTGGGAGCGCGCAGGCGTCGCTGGGGCACCACGTGAGCCGGGGAAAGAAGGATTCGCTGGTCGTGGGGGTGGTGGCGGACGTGAAGCACGCGACCGTGAAGGATCCGCCTCTACCGACCTACTACACGCTGTTCTCGCAGGAGGCGCAGCCGCGAGGCGTGGAGTACTATGTGCGGACCTGGCAGGCGCCGGACGCGGCGGCCAACAGCATTCGCGAGGCCATTACCCACCTGGATGGGAAGCTGATCGTGAGCGGCCTGGGCACGCTCGAGGAGAAGATCGACGACAACCTTGCGGACCAGCGGACCCTGGCGATGCTGGCGGCGGTCTTTGGGGCGATGGCCGCGCTGCTGGCGGGGATCGGGCTGTATGGAATCCTGGCCTTCTCGACGGCGCAGCGGACGCGGGAGATCGGAATCCGGATGGCGCTGGGCGCGCGGCGGAGCACGGTAATTGGGCTGATCGTGCGCGAGGTGCTGATTCTGGCAGGCGGCGCGATGGCGGTGACCATTCCGCTGGCCATGCTGGCCACGCGGGCGGTGCGGAGCGCGCTGTTCGGCGTGTCCACAGGCGATCCGCTCATCTACGGGGCGGGGGTTCTGGTGCTCTGCCTGGTGGCGGTGCTGGCCGGTTTCCTGCCGGCGCGGCGGGCAGCGAGCGTGGATCCGGCGCGGGCGCTGCGGACCGAGTAGGCACGTCGGGGTTTGGAGGCAGCCTGCCGTGGCGTGTCCTGACAGGAGAACGGATCAGGACACGCCCCACCATCGACCGAGGCAGGTAAAACAACCCGTGCTAGAGACTGTTGCCGATGAGGGCGAACTCGTTAACGATGTGGAAGGCCATGGCCCCCTGAGCGGCGACGACGGCGAGCAGAAGAACCACTCCGATCATCGCGAATTCGACCGCGTCCGCTCCGCCACGAAAGTGCAATAGCTTCCAAAACGAATTCATGAGCCAGCGCATTATGGGTTTCTCTCTTCCGGCCCTGGGGAGCCGTGGAACTGGGGGACCGCATGATCCTGCATCGCTGAACCGCACTGCTGAGATCGGGGACTGCCGGGGACTGCTTTGCTGCCCCATCGATGAACCATTGTCTCCGGTAGCGCATGCCGCGGACAATTCCCATCCCGTCATCTCCCGCCGAATCAATGGACATGGCGGCCGAGTTACTGCGACCCGGCGACCGGGAGCGCGGGAGGTTACTGCAGTGCGATCCGTGGGGGTTTAGTGACGCGCAGTTGAAAGGCAGGCCCCGAACAGGCGGACCGGGATGCCGTGATCGCCCTGATCAGGCGGGCGCCTGGACGGCGCGCACGCGAGCGGCGAGCGGAGCGATGGCGAAGAAGAAGCTGC